>NZ_JANSIB010000001.1:0-9388 GCF_047461895.1 Synechococcus sp. R55.8
TTGCCACACCTTCCGCCATAGTTTTGCCACTCATCTCCTGCAAAACGGCTACGACATCCGCACCGTCCAAGAATTGTTGGGCCACAAAGATGTCAAAACCACCATGATTTACACCCATGTGCTGAATAAAGGCGGGCGCGGGGTGAGAAGTCCATTGGATCCTTAGAAGGGGACGCTCGCTGGGGAAGGGATCCTCTTCCCCTTTACAGTACCTCAGCGATCATTGCGAATTATTACGACCTTGCCGTCATACCCTCAGCAGGGATCCGTTTCTCTGGTAGAACGAGAAACAAGCAATAGGGGATCCTGCCTATCGCGTCAGCGGGGCGGAGTCCTTTCGCGTCAGCGGGGCGGAGTCCTTTCGCGTCAGCGGGACGGAGTCCTTTCCCCAGTTCACCCCATCTTTTGCATTGCACGACGGAGAGCGACCGCATGTTTACTCTGGTTAAGCCCATCACCCGCCACGTTACTCCTGCCGAGGTGGGGGATCGCCGCTTGATGAAGGTGGTGTATGTGGTGTTGGAGCCGCAATATCAGAGTGCCCTGACCGCAGCAGTGCAGCACATCAACGCCCACAACTCCAAGCTGGCGGTGGAGCTGGCCGGCTATCTGGTGGAGGAGCTGCGGGATCCCGCGGGCTATGAGGCTTTTCAGCGGGATCTGGAAACGGCCAATGTCTTTATTGGATCCTTGATCTTCATCGAGGACATTGCCCAGAAGGTGGTGCAGGCGGTAGAACCCCTGCGGGAACGGCTGGATGCGGTGGTGGTGTTTCCCTCCATGCCGGAGGTGATGCGCCTGAACAAGATGGGAGCCTTTTCTATGGCGCAGCTAGGCCAGTCCAAGAGCGCCATCGCCCAGTTCATGCGCAAGCGCCAGCAGGGATCCAACTTCCAGGAGGGGATGCTGAAGCTGCTGCAGACCCTGCCCAAGGTGCTGAAGTATCTGCCCTTCGACAAGGCGCAGGATGCCCGCAACTTCATGCTCAGCTTTCAGTATTGGCTGGGGGGATCCCGCGAGAACCTGGAGAACTTTTTGCTGATGTTGGCGGATCGCTACCTGCCGGGGATGCGGGATCAGGTGCAGTTTGCCGAGCCGGTCACCTATTTGGAGATGGGCATTTGGCACCCCCTGGCACCCCAGATGTTTGCCAGCCTGTCGGAGTATTTGGACTGGTACAACGCCCGCGAGGATCTGCCGCAGGACGTGAAGGATCCCTTGGCTCCCTGCGTGGGGTTGGTGTTGCAGCGCACCCACCTGGTGACGGGGGATGATGCCCACTACGTGGCCATGGTGCAAGAGCTGGAGTCGCGCGGGGCGCGGGTGGTGCCGGTGTTTGCCGGGGGTCTAGATTTCTCCAAGCCAGTGAACGAGTTTTTCTGGAACGCGCAGAAGACAGCGCCCATTGTGGATGTGGTCGTGTCGCTAACCGGGTTTGCCCTGGTGGGAGGGCCGGCGCGGCAGGATCACCCCAAAGCAGTGGAAGCGCTGCAACGGCTGAATCGCCCCTACATGGTGGCGCTGCCCTTGGTGTTTCAATCGACGGAGGAATGGGCTGCCAGCGACCTGGGGCTGCACCCGGTGCAGGTGGCTTTGCAGATTGCCATTCCCGAGCTGGACGGGGCCATTGATCCCATCATCCTCTCAGGGCGGGACGCGGCCACCGGCAAAGCTCACGCAATGCAGGATCGGATCGAGCTGATCGCGGCGCGGGCCATTAAATGGGCCAATTTGCGGCGCAAGCCCAAGCTGGAGAAGAAGATCGCCATCACCGTCTTCAGCTTCCCACCGGACAAAGGCAATGTGGGGACAGCAGCCTACTTGGATGTATTTGCCTCTATTCACCGGGTGATGCAGGCCCTGGCCCACAACGGCTATGACCTCGGCCCCGAGCTGCCCAAAACCCCGCAGGAGCTGATGGAGTCCATCCTGCACGATCCCCAGGCCCAGTACGCCAGCCCGGAGCTGAATGTGGCCGCCAAACTGTCGGTGCGGGAGTACGAGGCGCTGACACCCTACGTGAAAGCCATCGAGCAATACTGGGGGCCAGCGCCGGGGCACCTGAATACCGATGGGCAAAATCTGTTGATCTACGGCAAGCACTTTGGCAATGTGTTCATCGGGGTGCAGCCCACCTTCGGCTATGAAGGGGATCCCATGCGGCTGCTTTTTTCCAGGTCAGCCAGCCCTCACCACGGCTTTGCCGCCTACTACACCTACCTGGAGAAAGTGTGGGGGGCGGATGCGGTGTTGCACTTTGGCACCCATGGATCCCTGGAGTTTATGCCGGGCAAGCAGATCGGCATGTCGGGCGAGTGCTATCCGGATAATCTAATTGGATCCCTGCCCAACCTGTACTACTACGCCGCCAACAACCCCAGTGAGGCCACTATTGCCAAGCGGCGGGGCTACGCCTGCACCATCAGCTACCTGACGCCGCCGGCAGAAAACGCCGGCCTCTACAAGGGGCTGCAAGAGCTGCGGGAGATGATCGGCTCCTACCAAACCCTGCGGGAGGGGGCGCGGGGCATCGCCATCGTCAACGCCATCTGCGACAAGGCGCGGCTGGTGAACCTGGACAAGGATGTGGAGTTGCCCCAGGGGGACGCCGCCCAGTTGAGCTTGGAAGAGCGGGACAGGGTGGTGGGCAAGCTCTACGCCCAGCTGATGGAGATCGAGTCGCGGCTGTTGCCCTGTGGTCTGCACGTCATTGGAGCGCCCCCCACAGCAGAGGAGGCGATTGCCACCCTGGTGAGCATTGCCAGCATTGACCGCCCGGAAGAAGGGATCCTGGGTCTGCCGCGCATTCTTGCCCAAAGCCTGGGCCGGGACATCGACGAGATCTACCGCAACCGGGATCGGGGACACCTGGCGGATACGGAGCTGCTGGATCGCATCAACAAGGCCTGCCAGAAGGCGGTGGCGGCGCTGGTGCAGGAGCAGACCGACGCCCAGGGCCGGGTCGCGCGGGTGGCCAAGCTCAACTTTTTCAACATGGGCCGGCAAGCCCCCTGGTTGGCAGTCCTAAAAGAAGCGGGCTACCCCCAGGTGGATCCGGATCTTTTGAAGCCCTTGTTTGAATTTCTGGAGGAGTGCCTCAAGCAAATTACGGCAGATTATGAGCTGGGATCCCTGCTGCGGGCCTTGGAAGGGGAGTACATTTCGCCGGGGCCGGGGGGGGATCCCATCCGCAACCCCAATGTGTTGCCGACAGGGCGCAACATCCACGCTTTGGATCCCCAGTCCATCCCCACGGCAGCCGCCATCCAGTCGGCGGAGATGGTGGTGGAACGGCTGCTGGCTCGCGAGATGAGCAGTAACGGTGGCCGGTACCCGGAAACCATCTCGGTGGTGCTCTGGGGCACCGACAACATCAAGACCTACGGGGAGTCGCTGGCGCAGGTGCTGTGTTTGCTGGGGGTGCGACCCAAACCCGATGCCCTGGGGCGGGTGAACAAGGTGGAGTTAATCCCCTTAGAGGAACTGGGCCGGCCCCGCATTGATGTGGTGGTGAACTGCTCGGGGGTATTCCGGGATCTGTTTGTTAACCAGATGGACCTGATCGACCGGGCGGTGAAGCTGGCGGCCGCAGCGGTGGAGCCACCGGAGCTGAACTTTGTGCGCAAGCACGCCTTGCAGCAGGCAGAAGAACTGGGGCTGACGTTGGAGCAGGCGGCAACGCGGGTCTTTTCCAACGCTTCCGGATCCTACTCGGCCAACATCAACCTGGCGGTGGAAAACAGCTCTTGGGAAGATGAAAGCGAGCTGCGGGAGATGTACCTATCCCGCAAGTCCTTTGCCTTCGGCTCGAATCTGCCTAACCAGCAGATGCGGCAGCTTTTTGAAGCCAGCTTGAAGACGGTGGATGTGACCTTCCAGAACCTGGACTCCTCGGAGATCAGCCTGACCGATGTCAGCCACTACTTCGACGCGGATCCCACCAAGCTGGTGCAAAGCCTGCGCCCCGACGGCAAGGCCCCCTCGGCCTACATGGCAGATACCACCACGCCCAACGCCCAGATCCGCACCCTGAGCGAAACCATCCGTCTGGACGCCCGCACCAAGCTCCTCAACCCCAAGTGGTATGAGGGGATGCTCAAGCACGGCTACGAAGGGGTACGGGAGATCGCCAAGCGGCTGGTCAACACCTCCGGCTGGTCGGCCACGGCAGGCGCGGTGGACAACTGGATCTACGAAGAAACCAACGAGACTTTCATCAAGGACGAGGCGATGCGGCAGCGCTTGATGAACCTCAACCCCCACTCCTTCCGGCGCATTGTCGGATCCCTGCTGGAGGTGCATGGGCGTGGCTACTGGCAGACTTCCCAGGCCAATATCGAGCGTCTGCAGGAGCTGTATCAGGAGATCGAGGACAGAATCGAAGGGGTGGAGTAATTAATATGGTTGTTTCAGGTTAGCGTGAGACGTCTGGGCTACTGTTCGCGCCAGCGGGACGGAGTCCTTAGACCTTACGTGAAGTCGGCAAAAGCTGCAACCATGGCCGGATCCTTGCCCAGGGCTTCTGAAGCAGCAGTGGATCCTGCCAAGTTCGTTGATTACTCTATGAATCCAGCTAATCCTGGAAATCAAGGCAAGTGGATTGCCTTTGCAGAGCTTGGCTATGATGTCAGTACACCAGAGGGAAGAAGGGTGGGATTTGCTCACATTCTGCAACAGGTTACTGCTGCTCTGCCTTGCGCCTTAGCCGGGGATCCGTTTCCAACACCCTATGGAAGCCGCTATCGATCAAGATTGAAATTTTGGGCCTCAATCAGAAAAAAGGCACTTTAGTGACCGTGTGGCAGGTTGATAAGGAAAGTTTAATCCCTCGTTTGGTCACCAATTGGCTAGAGGTACACAATGATGAGTAAAACCACTTCTAGAATCAAGCCATACAGTAGAGTCAAAACTGTGGCAGATGTCAAGGAGTATTTCAGCGAGACCACTATTCCTGCTGGAACTCAGGGATCCATTGTGGAATGTTACTCAGATCCCACTGAAGGCTATGCGGTTGATTTAGCGGTTCCGGATTTGAGCTTGGTAGGAGGTTTTCGATATTTTAATCTCATTCTTTTTCCCGATCAGTTTGAAGTCATAGATCCCGAAACATGAAGTATCCAATGTTGAATGGACGTTCCCTCTACCCCACCAGGTCAAGCCAGCGCAGGTAGCCCTCCACCAGTTGGGATCCGGCTAGAGCGGCTACCCCTCCGCCCATAGCCAAGTAGGGGCCGAAAGGGATGGGCTTTCCCAGGCGGGCCCGCCCCTTGGTCATGGCCAGCAAGCTAGCCAGCAGGCCAAACCCGGAACCCAAAAGAAGGGCCACCACCACCCCCTGCCAGCCCAACCACATGCCGATCAGGGCCAACAGCTTGCCATCTCCCCCGCCCATAGCCTCCCGCCCCAAGACCCAACGGGCCAAGAGGCCAATGCCCTCCAGCAGCCAGAGGCCCAGCACAGCTCCTGCAATCCCTTCCACCAGTGACAGGCCTGTAGCGGCCAGGGATCCGGATCCCTGGAGCCACGGCAGAGCCAGGCGGGCCAAAAGCCCCACCACCAGGCCTGAACGGGTCAGCTCCTCCGGCAGCAAAAAGGTATCCAGATCGATGAGCGCCAGGGCCAACAGCCAGCTCAACAAGATGCAGGTGAGGATCCCTTGGGCAGAAAACCCCAAAGCGCCGATGCTGAGGGCAAACAGGCCCATTGTCAACGCCTCAACGGCAGGGTAGCGCCAGCTAATCTGCGCTCCACAATGGCGGCAGCGACCGCGCAGCAACAACCAGCCTAGGATGGGAATGTTCTCCGTGGGGCCCAGCGGCGTCTTGCAGCTTGGACAATGGGATCCGGGATGGAGCAGAGAAAGACCCTGCGGCAGGCGATAGACCACCACGTTCAAGAAGCTGCCCACACAGGCCCCCAGCACCAGCACCAGCACCCAGCCCAGTAGGCGCAGCTCCCAGGTGCCGTTCGCATCAGCGTTGCTCAGCCACATCATGCGAGCGTTGCGCAGTAGGGGAGAACCTCGAGCATGGCAGCGATTCCCATCGCGTCGGCAGGACGGAGTCCCTAAAGGCAGAAAAAGGAAGGATCTGCTCTGTCAGCGTAGCTCCTTGTGCCTCACCGCAGCGGCTCCAATTGCTGCAGCGGAATAAAAGTTTCCTGGGGCAGCAGGATGGGGAACTCGGAAAAGATCAGATCCCCTCGCAGGGTACGGCGGTGAATAACTACCCCCCGCGGAGGTTGCTCCAGCACTTCCGGTCGATACTGCAGATGAAATTGATAAATCTGGCGAGCCGCTTGAAGCAGAGCGCTGTCCATGAGCTGTTTTCCTTGCCAAATTCACAACTACCCTAACGACATTCCCATCGCGTCGGCGGGACGGAGTCTTTAGACCTTTTGGGATCCCCAAAGTTCTGTCTGCCATCCCTCAGACTTTTTTAGAACGGTTAAGGCTTCTGAAAAGCCGAGGATCCCCTGAGCCGAACACCTGCTGCTTCCCAAAAGACAAGTCACCCGCCCCCGCCAGCCTAAACTTAGGATATCGCCGCCGAGGACTTATGGGTCACCTCCGCCCACTCAATTCTCGATGTCTGTCCAGGAATGGAGGCCATAGAGCACTCTGGAGTTGTCGGCAGCCAGCCTAAGACAGTTTGACGTCAGGGCTGGGGGAGATCAAATCTGGGCCGATGCTGTAGGAGGAGCCACGGTAACTGGGTTTGGGATTGAGCTTGTCTTGAAAGCGGGTGATGATCTGGATGGTGCGCTGTACATCCGCCGGAAAGATCACCACCAGGTCTCCGGGTTCGGCCTTTTCCAAAGCGGTTTCGATGGCAGTTGCCTCATCCAAGATTTCCTGCAGACGATCCCCTGCCTTTTCCTGTTCCCAACCCTGCCGGATTAGGGCGGCCACCTCGCCTGGTTCCCGTCCTCGCCGGTCATCATCTTCTTTGACAATGGCTCGGTCGAACATGCGCGCTGCCAAGACTCCCAGCTCTCGTAGGTCGCTGTTGCGCCGATCCCCAGGCCCGCCGATAACCCCAATTTTTCGTTGGCAATCCCAGCGCTCCAGGGTACTTTGAATGGCTTCGTAACCTGCTGGGTTGTGGGCATAGTCCACCAACACCTGGTAGCCCCCTACATCAAACAAGTTGAGGCGACCGGGGGTCTGGGCTACAGAACTGGTGAAGGTGCCCAGCGCCATGCGGATGTCGTCGATGGAAACCCCGTGCAGGAAGGCTGCCAAAGTAGCGGCCAGCACATTTTGGATCATGAAGCTGGCCTTGCCAGAGAGGGTGAGGGGAATTTTGGTTACATCTTCTATGCGCAGTTTCCAGCCCCGTTTCAAAATTGAGATGTGGCCCTCTTCATAGACAGCTGCTATGCCCCCGGAAGCAATGTGCTTTTGAATGAGGGGATTTTCCGGGTTCATGCTGAAATAGGCCACTGTCGCCTTGACATTGGCGGCCATGGCGGCCACCAGACCATCATCGGCATTCAAGACAGCGTAGCCCCGCTCGTGTACCGCTTCCACCAAGACGGATTTGACGCGGGCCATGTCTTCTAGGGTTTCGATATCCCCCAACCCCAGGTGATCTGAGGTTACGTTGAGCACCACGCCAATATCGCATTCCGGAAACCCCAGCCCCTCTCGCAAAATGCCGCCTCGCGCCGTTTCCAGCACCGCCACTTCTACGGTGGGATCCCTGAGCACCAGGCGGGCGCTGTGGGGGCCGGTCATGTCTCCCTTGGCAATTTGATGGTTTTGGATGTAAACGCCGTCGGTGGTGGTGAAGCCGACCCGCTTGCCGATGCCTTTGAGGATGTGGGCGATCAGGCGGGTGGTGGTGGTTTTGCCGTTGGTGCCGGTGACGGCCAGGATGGGGATGCGGGTGTGGCTGCCGGGGGGAAAGAGCATGTCGATGATGGGCTCAGCCACATTGCGCGGGATCCCTTCGCTGGGGGCCAGGTGCATGCGCAAACCCGGAGAAGCGTTCACCTCGACAATGCCGCCCCCGGTTTCGTTGACGGGCTGGGCAATGTCCGGGCAGATGAGGTCAATACCCGCCACATCCAGGCCGATGATCTGAGCTGCCCGTTCGGCAATGAAGGCGTTGTAGGGATGGATGATATCGGTGCAATCGACGGCGATGCCGCCGGTGCTCAGGTTGGCGGTGGATTTGAGGGTGCAATGTTCTCCTTTGGGCAGCACGGTATCCAGGGTGTAGCCTTTGCTTTCGAGGATACGCAGGGTCATGTCATCAACGCTAATTTGGGTCAGCACGTTTTCGTGGCCAAACCCCCGCCGCGGATCCCTGTTGACTTCGTCGATCAGCTCTTGAATGGTGGAGCGGCCATCTCCCACCACATAGGCTGGGATCCGTTTGGCCACAGCCACCAGCTTGTTGTTGATCACCAGCAGTCGGTAGTCATCCCCCACCAGGTGCTTTTCCACCAACACCACATCGGAGTATTGGCTGGCGGCATCGTAGGCGATCTCGGCGGCTTCCAGGCTGGTGATGTTGACGGTGATGCCCTTGCCGTGGTTGGCGTTAAGGGGCTTGATCACCACCGGAAAGCCCCCGACATCCTCGATGGTGGCTGCCAACTCGCTGCGGCGACGCACCGTATAGCCCTTGGGCACCGGGATCCCCATGTCCTGCAGCAGTTCTTTGGTGGCCCGCTTGTCGGCGGCCAGGTCGGCGGCAATGATGCTGGTTTTTTCAGTGGTGGTGGCTTCGATGCGCTTTTGGTAGACGCCGTACCCCAGTTGCACCAGGGATCCCTTGTTGAGGCGCAGATAGGGGATCCCGCGCAGGGCGGCCTCGTCCAGCAAAGCTTGGGTGCTGGGGCCGAAGCGGACGTTCTCTCGGATCTCTCGCAACTCTTGAATGTCCAGTTCTAGGTCGCGGCGGTAGTCTTCTCCATCCACCAAAGCCTGACAGAGGTAGACTGCAGCTTTGGCCGCAAAGCGCCCGGCCTCTGCCTCTTGATACTCGAACACGACGTTGTAGGTGCCGGGGGTGGAGGTTTCGCGGGTGCGGCCAAAATCCACTTTCATGCCGGCCAGAGTCTGCAGTTCCAAGGCCACATGCTCCACCACATGGCCCATGAGGGTGCCCTCTTCCACCCGTTGCAAGAATCCCCCATAGCAGCCGCGGGAGCACTGGTGTTCCCACAGTCCCGGCAACAGGGCCTCCAACCTTTCTTTGAAACCCGGGATGGTGTTGGTGGGTCGCTCCTGCAAGTCTTCCAGATCAAGCCGCATTTGAATCAGCTTATGACGACGGATGCTCCAGTAGTTGGGGCCACTGAGAACGCGGATGGATCGGATGCGCATAGGGTCTAGGGGAAACAGCGGGGAAGGGGACAGATAACTTAGGGTCGTTTT
>NZ_JANSIB010000001.1:9488-52780 GCF_047461895.1 Synechococcus sp. R55.8
TTAGGGTCGTTTTCAGGATGCCGGCGCAGGAAACTGCCAAGGACTACATCCCGCTGGCGCGACCAGCCCTAATCTACACTCCCTTTGCCAAGGTCGAGAAAGAGTATCCTTTAATACAATTCTTTCGGCAGGCGAGCAAGGTTAAGACAACGCAATGGATCCCGCTTGACCACATCGGTACAGTGGGGGGCAGACGGGTCTGCGGCACATGGAAAGAACCTATCTGCTGGGGTTGGGCTGGATCTTGGGCCTGCTGGTGCGGGCTTGGCCCCAGGCTGCCGGGTGGGGCTGGGGGATCCTGCTGGGATTGGGGCTGGCGGGATCCCTGCTGTGCCGGCGGCAACCGCGTCTGGCCCGCACTTGGCTGGCGATGGGTCTGGTGGGGTGTCTGGCTTGGAATTACCTGGGTTGGCGGCAGCCTTTTCCCGGGCCGACGGATATCAGCCTGTTGGCCCCCCAGCAGCAGATGAACTTGGTGGGCACCGTCCTCTCGGAACCTCGTCCCACCCGCAGCGAACGGCGGCAATTTTGGCTGAGAGCAGAGCAGGTGCTCAACGCCGACTCCACGGCCCGCCAGGTCAGCGGCAAGCTCTACGTCACCACCGGCCCTGAGGCCCTCCAGGACAAGGATCTCCACCCCAACCAACGGGTGCGCCTGACGGGATCCCTGTACCTTCCCAGTCCGGCCTTGAACCCGGGCAGCTTTGATTTTCAAGCCTACCTGCAGCGCCAGGGGGCTTTTGCCGGCTTCAGCGCCCGTGAGGTGATCCTGCAGCCGGGGGGAAGAGGTTGGGGGGGCTGGGTGTTGCGGCGGCGGGTGCGAGAGGCGTTCGTTGCTGGATTGGGGGAGCGGCAGGGGAATCTGTTGGCTTCCTTGGTGCTGGGATCCCGGGCCGCCCAATTGGATTTCGACTTGCAGGATGCCTTCCGGGAAATCGGCATGGCCCATGCGCTGGCCGCCTCTGGGTTCCATGTGTCGCTGTTGGTGGGGGTGGTGTTTGTCCTGACACGGCGGTTGGCGGTGCGCCTGCAGCAGGGGAGCATCCTGGCGGTGCTGGGGCTTTATACCGCCCTCACGGGGTTCAGCCCTTCGGTGTTGCGAGCGGCACTGATGGGGGCGGCGGCCATGCTGGTGCTGACGGAGCCGCGCCTGGAAGGAAAGGTGAAGCTCAATCCCCTGGGGACGCTACTGGTGGCGGCAGTTTTGCTCTTAATCTACGAGCCGCTGTGGATTACAGACCTGGGGTTTCAGCTCAGCTTTGCCGCCACCCTGGGCCTGCTGGTCGGAACAGCCCCAATTGTTTCCCGGCTGGACTTTTTGCCTCCGGCTGTGGCCACCGCCTTGGCCGTTCCGCTGGCAGCCCAGATCTGGACCTTGCCGCTGCAAGTGGCCATCTTTGGCCGCATCCCCACCTACTCGCTGCTGGCCAACCCGCTGCTGCTGATTCTGCTAGTGCCGCTGCTGGTGGCGGGGTTCGGGGTGGCGTTTGGGGCTTTGCTCTGGCCGGGGCTGGGATCCCTGCTGGCCCGGCCCTTGACGTTTTTGATCACGCCTCTGATCAACTGGGTGAACTGGATGGCCAGCTGGCCTCTGAGTTCCTACTACACCGGCCGGGTCTCCCTGCTCCAGTGCCTGCTCCTCTACGGGGCGCTGGTGGCCCTAACCTTTTGGCCGCGGTGGCGACAGGCCTTCCGCTGGCAGGGCACAGCCCTGATCATGGCCGCCATCCTCCTGGGTCCAAGGATGTGGCCGGGGCCGCCGGTCCAAATTACCGCCTTGGCCAGTGGACGAATTCCCATCCTGGCCATTCAAGCGGAAGGGCGCCACCTCTTGCTCAACAGCGGGGATCCCCGTTTGGCAGAACGCACGGTGTTGCCCTTTTTGCGGCAGCAGGGCTTGCACCGTCTGGACGGGGCGGTGGCCATGACCTCTGTCGGCTCTGCCAATGGCGGCTGGGAGATCCTGCTGTCGGCTTTCTCCAAAGGAGTACGTCCCGCCAACGCGATTGGGCAATTCTGGGACGGGGGAGGGGCTAATGCGGCTTCCGAAAGTTACCTGCGCTCCCTCAGTGCTGTGCAAGCTGCCGGGATCCCCTATCGAGTGTTGCAGCCTGCCGACCGGATCCCGGTGTCGCAGCGGTTGAGCCTACAGGTCATCCACACCAACCCCCTGGTGTTGACTTTAGAAACAGAGGGATCCCATTGGCTGCTGCTGGGCTCTGCCGGCACCCATGTGCAAGTCGAGCTAACCGGATCCCCGCTGATGCCGGCCCAGATCGACTGGCTGTGGTGGGACGGGGGATCCCTGATTTTGGATCTCCTGGAGCGCTTTCAGGTGCAGGCGGGCATTAGCTCTGGCTCTGTCGGCGAGACGGTGGTCACCTGGTTCCGGCAGAAACAACGACCCCTCTACGTAGCCGATCGGTCTGGAGCGGTAAGCTGGTCGCGGCGGGGAGTGCAAACCTTGAGGTCACAATTGGATTGAGCAGCGCTGTAGTCTGGGGTACAAACTCGGTAGAATTCGAGCAAAAAAGCTTGCAGCTTCCCAAACAAAGTGGGAGAGAGGCCAGCAGGGCAAGGCGGCGGGGGATGTCTTAGACATGTTCAGAGTAGCTACAGAGGAATAGCTACAGAAGCCGATCCCGCATTCGTCCACAGAGGGTACCCCTACACCTGCAGCGGTTCCCTGGGACAAGCGGGCAGTTGCCAGCACATCTCCAGCCAGCTTTTTAGCTCCTCAGGTTGGCCCATGAGGCTCATTTCCACCAGCAGAATGGCGGCTCGGTCGGCGGCTCCTTTGGATCCCAGACGAATCAAGGCAGACAGGCTTTCTTCCCGCCAGCAGACGGATACCCCCTGCCGGATCAAGGCCCGGGCGGCAACGGGGATGCACGAGAGTGGCACTTGGATGTCCCGCCGCTCGTAATCGGGAATGGACAGCATGAACGGCAACCCAAATCTTTATTATGTCTTAATCTTCTTCCCTTTTCGCCTGTCCGTCACGGGTCTTTGCAAAGTATGAAGTGATCTTTTGTGAACTTTGTAGAGAACTCGACATCGTTGAGAACAGTGGGTAAGCAAGCGCGGGATCTCTCGCGGGATCCCTGGAGAAAACTTAAAAGATAGCGGCGATTTCTCAGCCTCATTTCCCCACAGCCGCGAGAATGGCTGCATGCGCAGGAGATGGGGAGATGCGAGCAGAAGGTTGGGAGAGGCGGGTTGGTCGCTGGTTGCCCAAGGCCACCCTTGCCGGAGCCGTATTGATCCTAGTGGCGATGGGCAGGCCGCTGCGACTGGTGGGCAACGGAGAAAATATGGTGGTGTTCACCTGGGGAGGGGGGGTGAGCCCGATGGCTTTGCAGCCAGGTCTGCATTGGGTGCCGCCTTTTGTCTCGCGCACGGTTACCTTCGATGTAAAAACGCAGGCCCTCACCTGGAAGGACAACGACCCGACTGCCTACGCGCCGCGGCTGGTGGCCCTTTCTCAGGATGGGCAGCAGATTGCGGCTGAGGCGACGCTGCAGTTTCGCATTGTGGACGCCCCCAAGGTCTATACGCAACTGGGGGAAAATTACCTGGATCGCATCGCCCCCATCGTCCGGTCGGTCATTCTGAATGAGACCAGCGGCTTTTCCGCCCAGGCTCTGTATTCTACCGAGCGTCCGCTGCTCCAGGGCCAAATCCGCGAACGGGTGGCTCTTCTGCTGAAGGAATACGGCATCGAGGTTTTGGATTTTCTGCTGCGGGATGTGGATTTCGATCCTGATTTCGTAGCGGCCATTGAGGCAAAGACCATTGCCGAAAATCAACTGGCGCAAAAGCAATTTGAGATCGAGCAGGCCCGCCAAGATGCCCGCGCCATCATTTCTCAAGCTGAGGCAGAAGCCGGTCAATTGAGAGCCAAAGCACAGGCCCTCACCCAAAATCCGCAGTACCTAGAGGTGGTCAAAGCCGCGGTACTGGGATCCCGTCTGGAAACTTTGATCACCAAATAACTCAACAGGAAATCAATCCTTTTAGCCTGTCCCCAATTTCCTCAGCTCTTCTCACCGACCCTAAAACGGGAGCAGCCGCCATGTATCCAACAGGAGAAGCACCCCACAGCAGAGCCGGTTGGCTAACCGCGGGAGGGATCGCCGTCTTGGCGGCCCTGGGAGTGCTCCGCGCTTGCCTGTACGTCACTTTGCCCGGACATGCCACTGTAGTTTTCAATACCTTTTCCGGGTTGCAGAAGGGGCGGGTGGAACTGCCAGGGGCCATCTTCCGGATCCCAGGGATCGAGACGCCGATCACCTACACCGTGCTCACCCGCGTTTGGGAGTTTACCAACGACCCCGCCTCGGCCAATGCCATCAGCAACGCCATCACCGTGAACACCGCCGATGGGCAAGCCTTTGCCATCGATGTAGCCATTGCCCTCAAGCCCAACCTCGCCACTTTGGACGAGCTGCACGCCAACATCGGCGAGAACTATCTTTCCACGGTGGTGGTGCCGGTGGTGCGCTCCAAAATCCGGGATATCTCCGCCTCTTTCAATTCGGAAGACTTTTACCGGAAAAGCCAGCGGGCTGCCATCGAACAACGAGCGCTGGACTTGATTCGCCAAGAGATGCCCACTGTCAACCGCGATGGCCAAACCCTGCCTCTGGTGCAGGTGGAGGGCCTGTTTCTGGGCAACCCCGATTTCCCACAAGCCTTAAGAGACTCGATTGAACGCAAACAGGTGGCCTCGATTACAGCACAAACGGCGGCAGTGCGGGCGCAGATCCAGGAAAAAGAGACGGAGCGACTGTTAATCCTGGCGGCGGCCAACCAGCGGGCCATTGAGCTGAAAGGACAAGCGGCAGCGCAGAACGCGCAACTGGCGGATCTGCTGTTCTACGAGAAGCTGCAAGAGCGCATCCAAAACCCGACGGGCTCGCTGCCCCCTTTGCGCATCATCCGTGTCGAGGGCGATGCCACCGTGTTTCTCAATGTGGATCCCCATCAGGCAGCCCTGCAAAGAGGGCAGTAGGTTCAGCAAAGTTGCGGAGTACAGACTTAAAAGTCTGAGTATAAAGTGTGTCCAGATGTGAAGGCGAAGGGATGTCATTCGAGTTCGTTGACATCCTACCGCCAGGGGTCTGGGCTGGGATCCCTCGTAGAGTTGCGCCGAATCCGGCTGAGGGGGAAAGCTCGTACTCGATGCAAGACTAGATTTTGGCCGCCATGAACTCCCGCCTGACTCACACCCCCTTTCCCCGTCTAAACCCGAAGCTGGCGGAGGCGGATCATGTTTTGGTGGTGGACGATCAGGCCAGCAGCCGCCTCTACATCGGTGAGCTGTTGCGGTCGGCCCACTTCCGCGTGAGCGAGGCCACCAACGGCGAAGAGGCTTTGGAGGCTGTGGAGCGGCTTCGGCCAGACTTGGTGCTGCTGGATGTGCTGATGCCGAACATGAGCGGGTTCGATGTCTGCCGGCAACTGAAGGCCAATGAGCTGACCCGCCTGATCCCCGTTGTGCTGATTACAGCCCTGACCGACCGCTCCAATCGCCTGATGGGGATGCAGGTGGGGGCCGACGACATTTTGACCAAGCCCTTCGATCACGTGGAGCTGCTGGCGCGGGTACGCTCATCCATCCACCAAAAGCGCTTGAACGAAGATCTGGATCACGCCGCCAAGGTGTTGTTTGCCATTGCCCGCGCCGTGGAAAGTCGGGATCCCACCACGGGTGACCATTGCGAACGCTTGGTGGTCATGGGGGAACAGTTTGGCCGTTACTTGGGGCTGTCTCGTCAACAGATCAAGGCCCTGCGCTGGGGCGGCTACCTGCACGACATCGGCAAAGTCGGGATCCCGGATGCGATTTTGTGCAAGCAGGGCAAGCATACCCCGGAAGAATGGGAGATCATGAAATCCCATGTGTTGATTGGCGAAGACATTTGTCGGGGCTTGCGCACCATGCAGGATGTGCTGCCGATCATCCGCCACCACCACGAGCGTTGGGATGGCAGCGGCTACCCGGATGGGCTGGCAGGCGAAGAGATTCCCCTGTTGGCCCGCGTCTTTCAGGTGATCGACATCTTCGACGCTCTGATCTCCCCTCGCCCCTACAAACCGGCCCTGACCGCCGAACAGGCCCTGGAAGTGCTGCGGGAGGAAACCCGCAAGGGCTGGCGGGATCCGAACTTGGTGCGCGAGTTTTGTGACTTTATGTTTGTTACGGCCTTTAATTTGCTGGAGGCGGGATAGGGGCTAGGGTTCCGGGCCAGGCTGAACAGGCAGCTTTTGGGGTTTGGGCGACGACAATTACTCCGGCCACCGGGATCCCGGCAGCGGCCAATACCTGCTGGGCGGCTTGCACAGTAGAGCCGGTGGTGTAGATGTCATCCACCAGCAACACCGGTGTGGCCGGAACTTGTTTCAGGGCAAAGGCCCCGGCCAAGTTGTGCTGTCGTTGCAGCGGGTTGAGCTCATGTTGAGCCGCTGTGGCCCGCACCCGCACCAGAGCATCGGGCAGGTGGCGAAGACCGGTGCGCTCGCAAAAAGCCTGGCTGATCAAGGCTGCCTGATTATAGCCCCGCTGCCGCAGCCGCTCTGCATGCAGAGGGATGGGCACCACCGTGTAGGCCCCAGGGGAGCCTAAAGAGGTGGACTGGCTTTCGACCCAACGGGATCCCAGCCATTCTCCCAAAACCGAGCCAATGCGCCGTTGTCCTTCGTACTTCAGGCAGTAGATGGCCCTGCGCAGCGCCCCCCGGTGGATCCCCCAGGCGTAAAGTGGCCAAGGCGAGGTGGTGACTGGCCAAGTGGCAAGGCGCTCCGCCTGCAACCGCCTTTGACAGTCTTGACAGAACACGGCCTTGGCAGGGCGCCGGCAAAGCGGACATGGAGGCACAATCCACCAATCTAACCAGCCCATCGTCTGCTAGGGATCCTTTCTGGTGTGCAGAGTCTCCTAAAAAGCTGAGGCAAGGGGGGAACGAGGCCGAAATTCAGACTCGGCCAGGCTAACAGCCCAGCAGTCCATCCCCAAGTTGACGCTGGGATCCCGCCTTGCTAGGATTCAATATCGCCGGATAATTCAACCGGATAATTTAAAATTTAAGCCGTGACCTTCTCTGCCAGCCCATGCCCACCATTCAGCAACTGATCCGTGAGGAGCGCAGCGTTGCCGCTCGCAAGACCAAGTCTCCTGCCCTGAAGGCTTGTCCACAGCGGCGGGGGGTTTGCACCCGAGTGTACACGACAACGCCCAAAAAGCCCAACTCGGCCCTGAGAAAAGTGGCTCGCGTTCGCCTCACTTCCGGCTTTGAGGTCACTGCCTACATTCCTGGCATCGGCCACAACCTGCAGGAGCACTCTGTGGTCATGATTCGCGGTGGGCGGGTTAAGGATTTGCCCGGCGTGCGTTACCACATTATCCGGGGCACCCTCGACGCTGCAGGGGTCAAAGACCGCAAACAAGGCCGCTCCAAATACGGGGCGAAACGGCCCAAGCCGGGCCAAGCTCCAGCCGCCGCTGGCAAGAAAAAATAGCTTTGCCCTCACCCTCAACCCTCCATATCCCACTCGTTATCTTTCTTTCTGCCATCCCCATCTGAACAAGCAACCCAGCTCCTATGTCTCGCCGCAACCGTGCCCCTCGTCGTGATGTGCCCCCGGATCCCAAGTATGGGAGCCGTCTGGTTACCATGCTGATCCGCAAGTTGATGATGAGGGGTAAGGCATCCCTGGCTGCCAGGATCCTCTATGAAGCTCTGGACATTGTGCGGGAGCGCACTGGCCAAGACCCACTGCCCTTGCTGGAAAATGCTGTTCGCAACGCCACCCCACTGGTGGAGGTGAAAGCCCGCCGGGTGGGCGGAGCCACTTATCAGGTGCCTGTGGAGGTGAGAGGAGAACGGGGCACTTCCCTAGCGCTGCGCTGGTTGGTGACCTTTTCGCGCACTCGTCCAGGTCGCACCATGGCCGCCAAGTTGGCCAATGAGCTGATCGATGCAGCCAACGAAACCGGCAGCGCCATTCGACGGCGGGAAGAGGTGCATCGCATGGCCGAGGCCAACAAGGCCTTTGCCCACTACCGCTACTGAACTAGCCTGGCGGAGCAGTGGAGACTTTTGGGATCCCTGTTCTGCCCAGCCCGAGTTCCAGCGAGGTGGAGAAAAATCGGCAAAAAAGATTAGAATTGTAAAGGATTTTTTAGTTTGCCCAAGTCGCAGGGCGACGAGGATTGGGAGGTTGACGTGGCACGCACAGTTCCCCTAGAACGAGTCCGAAACATCGGCATCGCGGCTCACATCGATGCCGGCAAAACCACGACCACAGAGCGGATTCTCTTCTATTCCGGTCTGGTACACAAAATTGGCGAAGTTCACGACGGAACTGCGGTCACCGATTGGATGGCTCAGGAGCGGGAGCGGGGCATCACCATCACCGCTGCGGCCATCACCACCCGTTGGACCAAGCGGGATCCCGCCAATCCTTCCCAGCCCCTCTCCGGCGCACCGGAGTACACCATCAACATCATCGATACTCCTGGGCACGTCGATTTCACCATCGAAGTTGAGCGCTCCATGCGGGTGCTGGATGGGGTGATCGCCGTCTTTGACTCGGTGGGCGGCGTGCAGCCTCAGTCTGAGACCGTCTGGCGGCAAGCCAATCGTTACAATGTGCCCCGCATTGCCTTCGTCAACAAAATGGATCGCATGGGGGCCAATTTCCTCAAGGTTTACAACCAGATCCGGGAGCGCCTTAAGGCCAATGCTGTGCCCATCCAACTGCCCATCGGTGCCGAAGACGGGTTTTGCGGCATTGTTGACTTGGTGCGGATGCAAGCCCGCATTTATATGGATGAGATCGGCAAAGACATTCGTCCGGCCCCCATCCCTGAGGAGATGAAAGATCTCGTGGCAGAGTATCGGGCCAAGCTGGTGGAAGCAGTGGCCGAGACGGACGAAGCTCTGATGGAAAAGTACTTCGCCGAAGAAGATCTGAGCGAAGCCGACTTGATGGCGGGTCTGCGCAAAGGCACGATCAGCGGCCAAATTGTGCCCATGCTGTGTGGCTCTGCCTTCAAGAACAAGGGAGTCCAGATGCTGCTGGATGCGGTGGTGGATTACCTGCCCTCGCCTGTGGATATTCCGGCCATCAAGGGGGTGCTGCCAGATGGCTCAGAAGTGTCCCGCCGTGCCAGCGACGATGAGCCCTTCTCCGCCCTGGCCTTCAAGTTGATGAGTGATAAGTACGGGGATCTCACCTTTATTCGCGTCTACTCGGGGGTGTTGACCAAAGGTACTTATGTGCTCAACTCCACCAAGAACAAGAAGGAGCGAATTTCGCGGTTGGTGGTGCTGAAGGCCGATGAACGCTTGGACGTGGATGAGCTGCGGGCAGGAGATCTGGGAGCTGTGGTGGGCCTCAAGGACACCACCACCGGAGACACCCTCTGCGACGAAAATGCGCCGGTGATCCTGGAGTCTCTGTTTATCCCAGAGCCGGTGATCTCAGTAGCGGTAGAACCCAAAACCAAAGCCGATATCGATAAGCTCTCCAAGGCCCTGCAGGCCCTGGCCAAGGAGGATCCCACCTTCCGCGTGTCTGTGGATCCCGAGACCAATCAAACCATCATC
Source organism: Synechococcus sp. R55.8 (assembly GCF_047461895.1). Lineage (NCBI taxonomy): Bacteria > Bacillati > Cyanobacteriota > Cyanophyceae > Synechococcales > Synechococcaceae > Synechococcus > Synechococcus sp. R55.8. The sequence goes on from NZ_JANSIB010000001.1 coordinate 19,103, forward strand.
TCTGGGATGGGCGAGCTGCACCTGGAGATCTTGGTGGATCGGATGCTGCGGGAGTTCAACGTAGAAGCCAATGTTGGTAACCCACAGGTGGCCTACCGCGAAACCATTCGCAAGCCGGTTAGCCGCGTGGAAGGCAAGTTTGTTCGCCAGAGTGGTGGCCGCGGCCAGTACGGCCATGTGGTTATCGACCTAGAGCCGGCGGAGCCGGGTACAGGATTTGAGTTCGTTTCCAAGATTGTGGGTGGCGTTGTGCCCAAAGAATACATTGGGCCAGCCGAGCAAGGGATCCGAGAAGCCTGCGAATCCGGTGTGCTGGCGGGCTATCCCCTGATTGACATCCGCGCCACCCTGGTGGATGGCTCCTACCACGAGGTGGACTCCAGCGAAATGGCCTTCAAGATCGCCGGTTCGATGGCTCTGAAGGAGGCCGCTCGCAGGGCAAGCCCTACCCTGCTGGAGCCGATGATGAAGGTCGAGGTGGAAGTCCCTGAAGCCTTTGTGGGGGATGTCATCGGGGACATCAACGCCCGCCGCGGCCAGATGGAGGGGATGAATACAGAAGGCGGCATTACCAAAGTCAATGCCAAGGTTCCGTTGGCGGAGATGTTTGGCTATGCCACCGACATTCGCTCCAAAACCCAGGGTCGAGGCACCTTCACGATGGAGTTCAGCCACTACGAGGAAGTTCCTCGCAGTATCGCCGAAGCCATCATTGCCAAAAACAAAGGAAATGAGTAGCTGACTGAAACCAAAAAGGAAGTGACGATTCATGGCACGCGCTAAGTTTGAACGCACCAAACCCCATGTCAACGTTGGCACCATCGGCCATGTTGACCACGGCAAGACCACCCTGACGGCTGCCATCACCACCACCTTGGCTGCTTTGGGTCAGGCTACAGCCAAGCGGTACGATGAAATCGACGCAGCGCCAGAGGAAAAAGCTCGCGGCATTACCATCAACACCGCCCACGTCGAGTATCAGACTGCCAACCGTCACTACGCCCACGTGGATTGTCCCGGCCACGCCGACTACGTGAAGAACATGATCACAGGCGCGGCTCAGATGGATGGGGCCATCTTGGTGGTGTCTGCAGCTGATGGTCCCATGCCCCAAACACGGGAGCACATCCTGTTGGCCCGTCAGGTAGGGGTGCCCAGCTTGGTGGTCTTTCTGAACAAGGCAGACATGGTGGACGATCCAGAGCTGCTGGAGTTGGTGGAGCTGGAAGTGCGGGAACTTCTCTCCAAATACGACTTCCCCGGCGACGACGTTCCCATCATCAGAGGATCGGCGCTGAAAGCTCTGGAACGGATGACCGCCAACCCCAAAACCCAGCGGGGCGAAGATCCTTGGGTGGACAAAATTTATGAGCTGATGGATGCGGTGGACTCCTACATTCCCACGCCTGAGCGGGATGTGGACAAGCCCTTCCTGATGGCTGTGGAGGATGTCTTCTCGATTACTGGTCGGGGCACGGTGGCCACGGGCCGGATCGAGCGGGGCCGCATCAAAGTGGGCGAAACGGTGGAACTGGTGGGCCTGCGAGAAACTCGCTCTACCACCGTTACCGGCCTGGAGATGTTCCAGAAAACCCTCGACGAAGGGATTGCCGGCGACAACGTTGGTGTGCTGTTGCGGGGCATTCAGAAGAACGAAGTGGAGCGCGGCATGGTGCTGGCCAAGCCCAAGACCATTACTCCTCACACCAGCTTCGAGTCTGAGGTGTATGTCCTCAAGAAAGAGGAAGGAGGTCGCCACACGCCGTTCTTCGCCGGCTATCGTCCTCAGTTCTATGTGCGCACCACCGATGTAACCGGCACCATCTCTTCCTTTACGGCTGATGACGGATCCCAGCCGGAGATGGTGATGCCCGGCGACCGCGTCAGGATGACGGTGGAGCTGATTCAGCCCATCGCCATTGAGCAGGGGATGCGCTTTGCTATCCGCGAGGGTGGCCGTACTGTCGGAGCGGGTGTTGTCTCCAAGATCCTGAAGTAAGCTGCTTTTTCCTGGCAGGGATTGAGTGCCGACGGCCCCAGACCAACTCAGTTGCGATAGTGGCGCGGAGCACTTTCCCTGCCAGCTTTTTTGAGTCCCCCTTTTTCTGGATTGCTCTCCGGCCATGCCTACCTTGACCCAACAGAAAATTCGCATCCGCCTGAAGGCTTACGATCATCGGCTGCTGGATACTTCCTGCGACAAAATTGTGGATACGGCTCGTCGTACCGACGCCGTACCTGTCGGCCCGATCCCTTTGCCTACTCGGCGCCGCATCTACTGTGTGCTGCGCTCCCCCCACACCGACAAGGACTCGCGGGAACATTTTGAAACCCGCACCCACCGGCGCATTATCGACATCTATTCCCCCTCTTCCAAAACCATCGATGCTCTCATGAAGCTGGATCTGCCGGCAGGGGTAGATATCGAGGTGAAGCTGTGATGGATCTGCAGGGATCCCCCGCTTTCGCAGTCATTTCGTAGAGCTTGGATGAGGGCAGCAGCGGGTGACAACATCGGTTGATCCAGTTGACCACGATAGCGGTGGGGAGCACTTTCAGGAGTTGACAGCTCCAGAAGCGGCTACATCCCCCATTCCGGTTTTGGTGGTGGGGGCCTTGGGCAAAATGGGGCGAGAGGTGGTGCGAGCCGTTGCCCAGACGCCCGACATGAGGTTGGTGGGGGCGGTGGCCCGCTCTCAACTGGGCTCGGACATTGGCGAGGTGCTGGGCCTGGGATCCCTGGGGGTGGAGATTACCGATGACTTGTCGGGGCAGTTGCTGAGGTTGTCGCAGCGGAGCAACCGCGGCGTAATGGTGGACTTTACCCATCCTCGGTCGGCCTTTGAACATGTTCGCTCGGCCATTGCCTTTGGCGTACGCCCGGTGGTGGGGACGACGGGCCTGACGCCGGAGCAGGTGGAGCGGCTGCGGGATCTGGCGGACAAGTCGGGTGTGGGCTGTTTAATCGCGCCCAATTTTGCCATCGGCATGATTTTGCTGCAGCAGATGGCGCTGCAGGCGGCGCAGTATTTTGACCACGTTGAGATCATCGAGCTGCACCACAACCGCAAAGCGGATGCCCCCAGCGGCACGGCTCTACAGACGGCACAACGGCTGGGACAATTGGGCAAAACCTTTAACCCGCCCGTTCGCGACAGCGGGACGGAGTCCTCAGTGGAAGAAAAAGAGCTGATCCCCGGTGCGCGGGGAGGGCTCTCTGGCCCCAACATTCCCATTCACAGCGTTCGTCTGCCGGGGTTGATCGCCCATCAGGAGGTCATTTTTGGTGGGATGGGGCAAACCCTCACCTTGAGACACGACACCACCGATCGGATAGCTTTTATGCCGGGGGTGATCCTGGGGATCCGCAAGGTGCTGCAGCTTCAAGGTTTGGTCTACGGGCTGGAGCAGGTCTTGAGCTAGTGGGTCAGGGGAGGGATCCCGGCCTCATCCAGAATGCGGGGGATGAGGTGCTCGGCTTTGACGGCCATCAGATGCACCCCGTGGCAGATTTGGCGGGCCTGCCGCACCTGTTCGGCGGCAATGCGGATCCCTTCTTCGAGGGGGTGGGCGGCGTTGGCCAGCCGCCGGATGATCCCGTCTGGGATCTTCACTCCTGGCAGGTTGCGGTTGATAAACTCGGCATTTTTGGCCGACTTGAGCAAAAAGATGCCGGCCAAAATGGGCTTGCCGGCGGGACGGCCCAACTTATCCATGAAGCGCTCCAGCTGCTCGAAGTCGGTGACCATCTGGCTCTGGAAAAATTGGGCCCCGTTTTCCAGCTTGCGGTGGAAGCGCCGCTCCAGGCCGGAAAAGCTGCCCGATTGGGGTTCTACTGCTGCCCCCGGCAACAGATGCGTGCCCCCATCCGGGAGAGGTTTGCCGTTGCAATCGAGGCCGTTGTTCAGCCGTTGGATAAGCTGCAGCAAGCGCACCGACTCCAGATCGAATACGGGGCGGGCATCGGGGCAATCGCCGATGTGGATGGGATCCCCGGTGAGGGCCAACACATTGCGCAGGCCGAGAGCTGAGGCCCCCAACAGATCCCCCTGGAGGGCCAGGCGGTTGCGATCCCGACAGGCCAACTGCAGGATCGGTTCAACGCCTGCCTGATGCAACAGCAGCGAAGCTGCCAACGGGCTCATGCGGGCCATGGCTCGGTTGGAGTCCGTAATGTTGATGGCATGCACCCGCCCCTTGAGCTGCTGGGCCAGAGACAGCAGGGTGCTGGTGTCGGATCCCTTGGGGGGGGTAATCTCGGCGGTGAGCAGAAATTCCCCCTGCTGGATGGCCTGGGCGAAGCGGGACAGGGGAGGTGATGAGGGGATCAGGGCCACAATTCCTGAAGGAAAGGTAAAACGGCTGGCTTATTATCGACTTTTCCGGGAGGTTTTTCCAGACAGGTCGTCCTTTCTCAAGGCTTGGGCGAGGGAAGGGGGCTGGGCGGGGGCTGCACCCGCATTTCCCCCAGCCATATCTGGGGATCCCCCTGTTGCAGATGCTGCCGCCAATCTTGTGCGGCTGCAGGAGGGATCCCGTCCGGGCTTAAAGTCCAGCTCCAGCCGATCACCTGAGGCCAGCGCTGCGCCTCCAGACCTTCCAGCAGCGGTTGAGAGGTTGCTGAGCCCGGAGCCGGCCCGCGGATCACCACAGGCACTTCCGGGTTGAGGGCCTCAAGGCGGCGGTACAGCGGTTCAAAAGCGGCGGGATCCCCCGTTACCTGTAGGCTCAGCCAGTCCATCCCAGGGAAGTTAGCCCAGGCGGACACGGCCTCTGCATCTTCTCCGTCCAGCTCCACCACCCAGAGCAAATTGGCCGAGGACTCCGTCCCGCTAACGCGAACAGAGCGCAGGGTTTGCATCAGGTGTTGGTAGGCCCGTTGTTGCAGCGAGGACTCCGTCCCACCAAAGGGCTCCCCACCGCTACCGCGAGCGCGTTCGGGATCCCCGTCGCCAACGACGACGGCCAGGATGATGGGGGTGGCAAAGCGCTGGATCCCGCGGGCCCAAGAGCGCAAGGTCTCATCGTGATCCCCATTGGCCAAGGCAGAAAGTTGGGCTGGATCTAGCCGCAGGCGCAGGTAGGGGACTGAGCCGCTTTCCCGCAGGCGACTGGCCAACTGCTGTGGAAAGTCCTGGCGGGGATCCCAGAGGTGATCCACGGCTGCCCAGGCGGGGGGTTGACCGATGGCCTGGCGGTAGGACAAGAGCTGATCCCAAGTGGGAATGCCCGGCCAAGCGACCCCGTGATACAGCCGACCCGGAGGTGGCGGCAGCGGCCTACCCCGCAGAAAGGGGGCGGAATCGGGTGGGATTGGCGAGGTGAGAACAACCTCCAGCCGCAGCGGCGGCAAGACCTCACCGGCAGGGGGATGCGGCAGGGAGAAAGGGAGGATCCAACTGCGCTCCTGGAACTGGCCTCGGATGATCTGCTGAGGGTGAAAGTCCTGGGGAGGTGGCAGCGGTTCCAGCGGGTCTTCCCCCCAGAAAGCCCGTTGGATTACCAAGCGCACCCCTGCGCCGGGGTGGATCAGAGGCGTGGTGGTATCCAGGTGAAAGCTACCCCTGAGGCGGGTGGACGTCTCATTGGGCTCAACCCGGAAGGAGAAGGTGAGCTGGTCAGATCGGTAGGTGCCTGGAGCGGGGGAAGCAGTGGGGGGTGGGGATCCCGGCAGGCTTTCGCAGTCGGTGCAGGGAAAAATGGCCTGCGGATGGAGAGAGACAGAAGCCTCGCGGGCAGATTGCAATTGCTGGGGGCTGATGACAAAGCTGGCCCAAAGATGCTTCAGACGGGGATCCCGACCAGGCGGAATATCGGAAAAGGATCGGCCTTCGGGAGTGGCCGTCCGCGTGCCGACAGCAGCGCCGTCCAGAGGGACTGTAGAAACCGGGTCGCCAGCACATCCCCCCAAAAAACCAACCGACAAAATCAGCAGCAGCGCCCAGCCGCAAGTGCTCCGCACCGCTACCGCGACCCAGGGGTCGAGTTTGCAGTTGGATGGCTGGATCATGATCTCACCTCAATACACCACTCCTGCCCGGCTACCGAAGGGAGTCGATGCCGCTCTCGTCTTGTGGACGGTGCGGTTCCCGACGGGGCACCAACGCAAACGGCCAGCAAGATCCCTTTCCCTCCGGTTGCTAGAGGGATCCTCGCCCAGAGGCACACCCTTTGAGATTGATCCCGATCACACCCGTTGCTGAACGGGAAAGGTCTCCGTCCTGCCCAGGCGAACTATCCCTGCGGCACAGTTGCGACTTCTGGGTAAATGGTCAGGATCCCTTCGTAGAGGATTTGGCCGGGCTGCACCTCCAAGCGGTCGATGCGCACGCCGGGATCCAACTGAATGGGGAAATCGGCCAGGCCGGGGATGGGGATCTCTTGGCCTTCGCTCACCCAGAGGGGATTGACCAGCCGCAACCGGTTGGGACCTTGGGCTTCTAGGCCGGTCAGCACCGTCACCGGCGCTTCCACCCCTTCGGGAGTGGTTAAGTTGGCCTGGATGCGCAGCCGACCCTGTTCCAGCGTGACCTGAGGCTGGCGGATAAGAAAAGGCACCACTTGGCCCCCAACAGGCAACTGCACCTGGGCCTGAGCCAGTTGGGCTTGGATGAGGGGAGCCTGGAGGGTGCGGTTCAGGTCTTCCTCGGTAAGGCGCAAGCTCACCTGCACCGGCACAGGGGCCAATAGCCGCAGTGGGCTCCGTCCTTGGATGGCTTCGCCCACATTGAGGCGAATATCCTGGCCCTGCAGCCGCAGATGACTGATCTGAAAGCCTTGATAGCTGAGGTTGTCTCCCGACACCTGGGCTTGAGGGATCTGCCCATTCAAAATCTGGGCGTCAGAGCCGACAATTTGCACTTGCAGGTTATCGACCCTCTGCACCTCAGAACGGATCCAAGCCGCCACCAAAGGGCTGAGAAGGGATCCGGCAATTTGGGCAAATCCGGGCCAAGGCCAAAACATGGTGGGTAGGCTGAGCAGCAATGCAAACCCTAGCCGCTGCCCCGCTTGCGAGAGCCGTTGGCGGCGACAGGCTGCCGATTGGGCTTCGAGAGGAGACGGATCTGGAGCAGGCCGATGGCAAGACGTGAGCAGCACTGGATACCTCAGGAGCAACGACAAGCGATGGTTTCCACCCGAACTACGACCAGACTAGGGCAGGACTTCTCCGCCGAACAGAGGGATCCCCCGCACACTTGGAGAGGCTATCCATCCGTCAACTGCCACCAAAGATACCCCAGCCGCAGGTAGTGAAGCCGTAGCCAGGGCAAAGGGAAAGAGCGGGGCGGCTGGCGAAACAGAGCGCTCATCTGAGAAGGGATCCCGGCGATCTCCTGGGCCAGCATTTTGCCCGCCCACACCGCCGTGGCTACACCGCTGCCGTGATAGGCCAAGCCGTACCACAGGCTGGGATCCGCCGGCGAAGGGCCAATATGGGGGTGAAACTGCCGAGAAAGGCAGACCAGTCCATTCCAGGCGTACTCGATCTCCACCCCTTCCCAGGCGGGGAAAAGACGATAGAGCTGTCGAGTCATCCAAGTGCGCAACTGCCGTCGCTCCGTCGGGGTATCGCGGGTGCCGCCCCGCCCCCCAAACAGCAAACGCCCATCCGGCAGCAGACGGTAATAGAACAGCAGCCGCCGCATGTCGTAGAGCGGCGTCGGATTCCACCACCCTTGCGCTTTCTGCTCCTGAGGCGTTAGAGGTCGGGTGACCAGGATGTTGGACAGTGCCGGCAACAGGGATCCCGCCAGTTGGGGATACAGGGCCTCTGGGGTGTAGCCATTGGTGGCGATGACCAAGTGCCGAGCGCGCACCGTTCCTCCCGGCGTGTGGCAGCAGTGGTGGGATCCCACCTTTTCCCAGGCCGTGACCGGACTGCCGCTGTACAGTTTTGCCCCCCACCGGTGGGCTGCTTGGGCCAGCCCTTGGGTGAGCTTGAGGGGGTTGAGGCCAAACCCCACCCCGATGTGCAAAGCGCCGTGGTTCTCTTGGCTGTTGAAGCCGCGTTCCCGCAGCTCTTTGGGGTTGAGGAGCTGGGCCGGGTAGCCCGCCACCTGAGTACAGATCTGGTACTCGGCCTCTAACTCCGACCATGCCTGTGGACGATGGGCCACTGCGTAGCAGCCCTGTCCCTGGGCCTCTAGGGAGAAGCCCTCGCTGGCCGCCAGCTCCCGAACGGTTTCCACTGCCTGCCATTGATCCCGGTAGTAGCGCTCCGTCTCCGCCAGCCCCACCCGCCGCACCATCTGGGTGTGGGTAAGGTGGCTCGACCCCACCCCGCAAAAGCCACCGTTGCGTCCCGAGGCCCCCCAACCCAGGGATCCCGCCTCCAGCAGGCAGGCAGAAATGCCATGGTCGCGGGCCAGGTGCAAGGCCGTCGATAGCCCCGTCAATCCTCCCCCCACAATGACCACCTCCGCGCCCACCTGCGCTTGCAAAGGTGCCGGATGCCGCCAACCGGGATCTGCTATCGTGCTGTCCCAGTAGCTGCCGACCGGACAGGCAGGATCGTAGGTGCTGGCAGGATAAAGGCCCTTTCTCATACGAGCAATGGGAAGAACATCTTGCTGGGCAACGCCGAAGTGCTCGGTACCGCTGAGGCGACCGGTCGCAGGACAAGTGCTGAAGGGGATCCCCTCACCCCTGGGCAACGCTGTCGCAACCGGCAGCAGCGGCCTCCATATCGGCAGGGGTATTGCAGTCCAGGAAGATCTCAGGAGTGTAGAGCTCCACCTCCTGTACCCGCCTGCCCAGATCCTGCAACAACCGGCGCAGGCCCAGGGTTTCTTCTCGGAGATCCAACAGCTTTTCCCGCAAGCGCCTGTCGATCAGGGTAGGGTGCCCCCGTCGCCCTCGATGCACCGGCACAGTAACCCAAGCGCGATGGCGCAGATGGTACTCCAGCAAGCTGTGGTAGATCCACGCCGGGCGGGGCTGATCCACCGCCGAAATGGCCAGCACCTGAAAATCGGCAGGGATCCCTTCCACCCCTACCCGAATGGAGTGGGTCTTGCCCAGCTCAGGAGCCGGATTGACCAGCACCTCTGCCCCTGCCAAGTGGGGTTGGGCTGCCGCCAAATGCTGGGATCCCAGCACCACCCAGGGTTGAAACCCCGCCTGTCGCCACTGAAAAATCTGGTAAGAGAGCAGGGTTTGCCCGTCTTTCCAGGGCAGAAAGGCTTTCGGCTCTCCCATCCGCGTGGAAAACCCAGCCGCCAAGATCAGCGCATGCAGCTTCGGCTCATTTGCCAAGGAGCTTCACCAGCAGAATGCCAAACAAATATAGAAACGTCACAGCCCCGGCCAAAAGGCTCTGGGTAAGGGGATCCGTCGAAGGGGTGAGAATGGCCCCCGCCACCACCGCGCCCAGAACCACATAGCGCCAGCCCTTGAACATCTGCTCGGCAGTCACCAGCCCCAGCGCCCCCAGCAGCGCCTGCAAAATCGGCACCTGAAAGGCCAGGCCGGTGCTGAACAGCAGCAGCAGCACAAACTCAAAGTAGCGGTCGATGGACCAAGCCTGATCCACCACCCCTTCGCCGTAGCGGATGAAAAAGTTGAGCGCCGCCGGAATGAGGAGATAGTAGGCAAAGACCAAGCCGGCCACAAAGAGAAGGCTGGATCCTAGCACCACCGGCCCCAGCAGCTTGCGCTCCTTCACGCTCAGCCCCGGCAAGACGAAGCGGGCAATTTGGTAGAGCAAAAAGGGTGTGGCCAGCAATAGCCCCGAGTAGGCCGCCACCTTCACAGAAACGAAAAAATACTCCCCCGGCGCCAGTTGCAAAAAGGTAACCCCCCGAGCGGGCACCTCCAGCAGGGCGACAATGCGGTTCACCACGGCAAAGCAAGCGATGATGCAGATCACCACCGCGATCACGCTGGCCAACAGGCGGCTGCGCAGCTCTTCCAAGTGCTCCATCAAGGTCATCTCGACCTCGTAGGGAAACTCCGGATCCCGCACCCGACCAGACTCAGGGGCCGCCGCGGCTTGCTCCGGGGATTCGGTCTCAGAGGCAAGGGTCATGGGCCAAGGTGTAACGAGACGTTCCCCGCTATCTTAGCGCTGCCCCCTCTCCAGGGAAAAGCACTTGCCCAACACTCCTCGCCATTGGGCGGTGGCCCAAGCCCGTTAAGGGGATCCCGGGGCCTGAGCAGATGAAACTGGGAAGGGGAGCGGTTGCAGTTTTTAGCGCTTGCCCAAGCCCAGCGCCTTTTCCACCTGCTGGGCGGCATAGGCCATGGCAAAACAGCAGATGAAGTAGATCAGGCCGATAAAAAACAGCACTTCCCGCTGGGTGCCCAGCCAGTTGGGGTTGGTGAACACCACCCGCCCCGCCTGCAGCAGGTCGATGAGGCCGACAATGAACACCAGCGACGTGTCTTTGAAGAGGGTGAGGAACTCGTTCACCAGCGCCGGAACGGCTGCCCGCAGTGCCTGGGGCAAAATCACCAGAGCCGTCACTTGAAAGGGGTTCAAGCCGAGTGCCCGTGCCGCTTCTAGCTGGCCCAGCGGGATTGACTGCAGGCCGCCCCGCACGTCCTCGGCCACGTACACGGCTGTAAACAAGATGAAGGCCACCTCCGCCCTGATGATCAGGTTGACGCTGATCCCCCCCAGAAAGAAGGGCACCAACAGCCAGGCGGCAAACAGAATGGTGGTCAGAGGCACCCCCCGCACCAGCTCGATCACCAGCGTGCAGAAGATCCGGATCACCGGCAACGCCCGATTGGCTCGGCCCAATGCCAGCAACACCCCGATGGGAAAGCCGATGATCATGGCGGCTGCCGCCAAGATCAAGGTCAGCAGCAGTCCAGACAGTTGCTCGGTTCGCACTGCCGGCCAATTGGGGCCCAGGTTGCCCAGCAGCAGCTGCAGACAGAGGGGCAAGATCAAGGCCCAAACCCAGATGGAAGCCAGCCGCCAGGATTCCCGTCCGCGACTGAGGGCAATAGCGGCAAAAGTGACGCCAGAGCAAACCGCCAGCCACCCCTGCGACTGGGTTCCCAAAGGCAGGAACGCGGCTAAGCCCATAGCAGCTCCCAAGAGAATGAGGTAGTGCAGCAGCACACCGCCCCAAGCCCCCCCCGCTACCCCCAAGGTGGCCAGCACAATTCCCAACACCGCCCACACCCGCCACAGTTGGCTGCTGGGGTAGGTGCCGCTGGCAAAGATTTTGAGGTTGGCCGGGATCACTTCCCAGCGGGCTTGGGTGAACGCCCAGTTCCAGAACAGGGAAATTGCCCAGGCCAATACCAAGGCGGAGACCAAGGTGAGCAAGGTGCTCAACCAGGAGTCAAACAGGTTGCGACGCACCCAAGCCAGCGGACTTTGTTTCTCCGTGGGGGGGAGTACCTTTTCTTCTTCTATAAGCGGAGAGGAGAGACTGCTGGGCATGGGTTAGCGCTCCACCAATTTGACGCGGGCATTGAGCCAGTTCATGCCGTAGGAAACCACCAGGTTGAAGGTCAGATAGGTGGCCATGAGGATGGCGAACATCTCCACCGAGCGTCCCGACTGATTGATGATGGTGCTGCTGATGTTGAACAGATCGGAAAAGCCAACGGCAATGGCCAAGCTGGAGTTTTTGATCAGGGTGAGATACTGAGTGTTCAAGGAGGGGATCATGATCCGCAGGGCCTGGGGCACAATCACCAAGCGAAAGGTTTGCAGCTCCGACAGGCCGACGGCCCGGGCCGCCTCCCACTGCCCCCGCGGCACCGCCAAAAAGGATCCCCGCACCACTTCGGCAATGTAGCAGCCGGTGTAGGTCACCAAGCCCAGCATCATGGCGGTAAACTCCGCCGAAAGCTGGATCCCACCCCGGAAGTTAAAGCGCTCCAGTACCGGGACATCCAGCCGCACCGGCGGCTCTGGGAAGAGCACCCAGCAGGCCACCGCCAGCAGCACCACCCCCGCAGCCACCCACAGGTTCCGCTGCCGGGATCCCAGCTCGGGTCGGCAGACTAGGAGCAGCTTGCGGATCCCCCACCCAGCCGCGATTACAATGGCCAGCGCGGGAACCAGCCAGCCGCTGGGATCCAACCCGGGCAGCTTCACTCCCCGCTGGTTGATAAAGACAAGCCCGCCGATGGAGAGACTGTTGCGCACCCCCGGCAGGGTGAGGATCACCCCCTGGTACCAGAAGATCACGATCAGCAGCACCGGGACATTGCGAAAGATCTCGGTAACAACGGTGGCCAGCTGGCGGGCCAGCCAGTTGCTGGAGAGGCGAGCCATCCCCAGGACAAAGCCCATCGCCGTCGCCAACACAATGCTGACTGCCGACAGCCAGAGGGTGTTCACCGCTCCCACCGCCAGAGCCTTCAGGTAGCTCTCGGAGGGGTCGTAGGGGATCAGCCCCTCGGTGATCCCAAAGTTGGCGGAGTTGCCCAGAAAGCGAAAGCCCAAACTGATGCCCAGGCGGCGCAGGCTGGCGAGGAGATTTTGGGCGAGGATCCCGAACACCAGCAGCACGGCCACGACAAAGGCCACCTGCAGCAGAACTTTTAGGATGCGCTCATTCCGCCACCAGGGGGGGCGAAGGTGGGACTGGTCGGACAGAGAAGTCATGCGGGGCAAGCAAAAATTCAGAGCACAGCAGAGAATAGGGGATCCCTGGCCGGTACTGACCAACCGGGATCCCTAGGCCCGGATTCCGAATCAGCCGATCAGCGGAAAGGCGGCGCGTACTGGATCCCGCCTTTGGTGTAGGGCTGGTTCAAGCCCCGCGGCACGCCCAAGGGGGTCAGGTGGCGGTTGAAGATCTCGCCGTAGTTGCCCACCGCCTTGATGACATTGACCACCCAATCCGGCTTCAGGCCCAGCAGCTCTCCCAGGTTGCCTTCCTGGCCCAAGAAGCGGCGAATGTCGGGATCCTCGGACTTGAGGAACTCGTCCACATTGGCGCTGGTGATCCCCTTTTCTTCTGCATAGAAGAGGGCGTAGACCGTCCAGTTCATAATGTCGGAGAAACTCTCATCTCCGTGGGGAACCAGCGGCCCCAAGGGCTCTTTGGAGATCACCTCCGGCAAGATCACGTGGTCGTCGGGAGAAGCCAAGCTGGCCCGGCGGGAGATGAGGGCGCTTTGGTCGCTGGTGATGGCATCGCAACGGCCCTCTTCGTAGGCGTTGAAAGAGGAATCATCGCCGTCGAAGGTTACTGGCGTAAAGGCAATGCCACGGGCGCGGAAGGTATCCGCCAAGTTCAGCTCGGTGGTGGTGCCGGCAATCACACAGATGGTGGCCCCGTTCAGGTCTTCCAGCTTTTCCACCCCCAGCGACTTCCGCACCATAAATCCTTGGCCGTCGTAGTAGGTGGTGGGGCCGAAGGTCACCGCCCACTCGCGATCCCGAGTGAGGGTCCAGGTGGTGTTGCGGCTAATCATATCGACCTCGCCCGACTGAATCGCAGACTGGCGATTGGCCGCCGTCAGGTAGACGTATCGAACCTTGTCCGGATCTCCAAAGAGAGCGGCAGCTACCGCCCGGCAGATGTCGATATCAAAACCCACATACTTGCCTTGGTCATCCAGGTTGCCGAATCCGGGCAGTTGGTTGTTTACCCCACAGATCAACTCGCCCCGAGCCTTGATGCGGTCGGTGAGCGGCCCCAGCTGCGCCCAAGCGGGAAGGGACTGCAGGCCCATAGACAACGCCAGTGCCCCGGCCAAGGGAGCCAATCCGTTCAAATGCTTTATCCAGTTCATAAAATTACCCCATGTCAATCCTCAAGATCTTCGTCGTCAACAGTCGTTCATACACGGCACTTCAACCGAGATACCGTGCCATTGGGTTACACTCCTGCCACACCCCACACCCCATAGAATGGTTTGCCATAGGCGCCTACGATTTTCTCAAAGCCTTGCATGTCAGGGCGTACAGAAATGTTGCAGAGGCTACGGTTATGGCTCGGCCAGTTCTGCCATGGTACCCATGCCTGCTTTGGTGAAACTTAGGGAGTCACCCACCCATGCAAGGATCCCCGCACATAAGGTCTTCACTCTCTCCGCAAAGTGCAGCCAGCGCTGACATTATCCAATGCGAAGATGTTCACAAATGGTACGGCGATTTCCACGTCCTCAAGGGCATTACCACCCGCATCCGCCGCGGAGAGGTGGTGGTGGTCTGTGGGCCTTCAGGTTCGGGCAAGTCAACGTTTATTCGCACGTTGAACCGCTTAGAAGAACACCAGAGAGGGCGCATTGTGGTAGATGGCATTGAGCTGACCAGCGACCTGCGCAACATCGATGCCATTCGCCGCGAGGTGGGCATGGTTTTTCAACAGTTCAACCTGTTTCCCCATCTCACGGTTTTGCAAAATGTAACCCTTGGCCCAATCCACGTGAAAAAGATGAAAAAAAGTGAGGCGATAGAGCGGGCTATGGAACTGCTAAGCCGCGTGGGGATCGCCGAGCAAGCAGAAAAATACCCGGGGCAACTTTCGGGGGGGCAGCAGCAGCGGGTGGCGATTGCCCGCGCCTTGGCCATGAATCCGGCGGTGATGCTCTTCGATGAGCCCACCTCGGCCTTGGATCCAGAGATGATCAAGGAGGTGCTGGACGTGATGCGGGAGTTGGCCCGCTCGGGGATGACCATGGTGTGTGTAACCCACGAGATGGGCTTTGCCCGCGAGGTGGCGGATCGGATTATCTTCTTCGACCGCGGCAAGATCGTGGAGGAAAACACCCCCCAAGAGTTTTTCAGCAATCCGAAAGAAGAGCGCTCCCGCCTGTTTTTATCCCAGATCCTTTCCCACTAGCGAGTCCTTCAGAAGGGGGTGAGGCGTGCCAGAAAAGCCCCCTCCGGCTCTTGATAGACAATCTGCCCCTGCCAGCCGTTGGCGTGGGCACACTGCAGCAGGGTTTCCGGATCTACAAATAGCCAGGGAAAGGGATCCCCCCGCTGGCCGTTGTACTCGGCTACAAAGTTCACTACCTTGGCTTTTGCCTCGCTCCCTTCCTGCCAATCTTCTGAGCCACCTGCTTCGAGGTGGGCAGGAGCGGCCAGCTTGCCAGAGGGATCTTCCAAGTTTTCTAAACGCCCTCCCTCTTCTGCCGGCAGATTCCGCAGATCTGCGAGGTCGCTGGCATCGCTCAAATCGGTGGAATCCAGGAGCAACTGGCCAGTGGGCTGAACCCAGTGGCGAGCCAGGCGCAAAAAACGCTCCAAGCCCGACAGGGATCCCGCCAAGCCGACGCCGTTCATCAGCAGGAGTAGGGTATCGAAGGGATCCTCCGGCCCCGGCCAGTGGAAAAGATCGGCGGCAATGCGGCAGCGCACCCCCCGCTCTGCCATAATCTGCAAAGCCACAGGGGAGCGATCCAAGGCAGCCACGGCCAATCCTTCCTCCTGCAGCAGCAGGCTGTGGCGGCCCGTGCCGGCGCCGATGTCCAGCACCCGACCGCGGCATAGATCCAAAGCCATGGCCTCCACCTCCGGCAGCTCCTGGGTGAAGAACACCTCTGGGGAGACCACCTGGGGCTCTTCCGCCAACGGGATCCCCTCCAGGCCGTAGGCATGCAAGAGCAGGGATCCCTTGGCCTCTCCTCGGTGCCAGTCCCATAGGGCTTGCTCTAAGGGATCCTGAAGTGGGTAATTCTCGACAGCCTTTATCATGGAAGGGGAAAGCTAAACCATTGACCCGATGGCCATCGTCGCCTTTCTTTACGGTGCCGCTATCGTCCTTTTGCTGATTGCAGCAGTGGTTTGGGCAACATCTCGGCAGTTCAATGTGGAGACCGAGACGCAGATCGGCACCTCGCCAGAAGAGCCCTCCGAGACCTCATCCGTTCCCATTTCCATTGTGGAGCAGCTAGAGCGCCAATACCGCAACAGCCCTTCCTACCGTCCCGATCCGTGACATACTCCCGCACTCATGCTGATGCATAGTCGGAGATCCTTAGAGATCCTTGGAAAGATGACTTTTGAGGATTCCTGAGGATACAAGCAGTGTCTTTGCTGGCCAAAAGCTAGCGTTTTCTCTCTCTATATATGGTTGCCAAGTCTCCACCACCCATTGTCTACATTGCCTTGGGGCTATTGCTACTCTGGGGCGGTCATCGTGCTTGGCGGGCGGGCTATGTTCGCTGGCCGGAAGGCATTTCTCTACCGCCAGTATCGCTGCCAGGGTTGGGGGGTGGAGCACAAGATCTGCTCCTGACCAGCGGCGAGCGCACCTTGTTTGCCGATAGCAGTCCCGCTGCCGTTGCCGCTGCAGAGCTGTTGCGCCAAGGTAACCTCAGCGCGGCCATCTCGGTGTTGGAAATGGGTCTGCAAAGCAACCGCAACGACCCGGAAGCTCGCATTTTCTTGAACAATGCCCGTGCCCAGCAGCAGGGCAGTCCCTTGAGCCTGGCGGTGGTGGTGCCCATCTCCAGCAACCCCAACCGCGCCAAAGAGACCCTGCGCGGGGTGGCGCAAGCTCAGGAGGAGCTTTTCCAACAGGGGGGAATCGGAGGACGGCTGCTGCGGGTAGTGATTGCCGACGATGGCGATAACCCTGAGCGAGCAGCAGCGGTGGCCAAAGCCCTGGTGGCGCAGCCTGAGATCTTGGGCGTGATCGGCCATAACACCAGCGACGCCACCCTGGCTGCAGCCGAGGTTTATCAGCCTGCCGGCTTGGCGATGATCTCCTCCACCTCCACCAGCACTCGCATCAGCATGCTGGGGGATGCCATTTTTCGCACCGTGCCCTCGGATCAAGTGGCCGGCACGCAACTGGCCCGTTATGCTCTCAACACGTTGCGGTTGCAAAGGGTGGCCATCTTCTACAACCCCAACAGCGCCTACAGCTCCAGCTTGCGCGATGCCTTTGCCTCCACCCTGACCAGCGAAGGGGGCATCGTGCTGGCGGAGTTCGACTTATCGGCGTCGGACTTCAACCCCCAGGCCAGCCTGCAAAGGGCCGTCAGCCAAGGAGCCCAGGTAGCTTTTTTAGCTCCCACGGCTTCCGTAGCCGAAAAAGCGCTGGCCGTAGCCCGCGAGAACGCTGTAGCTGGTAAGCCCCTTGCTCTTCTGGGCGGCGATGTGCTCTTCAGCCTCGCCACGTTGCAAGACGGGGGAGCAGCGGTAGAAGGCTTGGTGGTGGCGGTGCCCTGGCATCCTCAGGTGCCTCGCAACCGCGAGTTTGCCCAGAAGGCAGCCCAGCTCTGGGGAGGGCAGGTGAGCTGGCGCACCGCTCTGGCCTACGACGCCACCCGGGCTTTTTTGCGAGCCATCCAGCAGGGATCCCCCAGCCGCAGCGCTGTTCTCGCCGCCCTGGGCGACCCGAACTTCCGCTTGCCGGACGGCGCTTCCGGAGAAGTGCGCTTCTTGCCCTCCGGCGACCGCAATGCTCCCCATGTGCTGGTGCGGGTTGAGCCCGGCAACCGCTCCGGTACCGGCTACGATTTTGTGCCTCTCCCCTAGGGATCCCGGCAGACGCTACAGTGGGGGATGCTCTCAATCTCCTCAGAATCGAATGGATCCCATGCCCACTCGGATCACAGCCTGCTTTCAGGCGCTGCGCAGCCGTGGTGAAAAAGCCCTCATCCCCTACCTCACCGCTGGGGATCCCAACTTGGAAACCACCTTTGAGGCTTTGCAGGTTCTGGATCAGAGCGGCGCCGATCTTATCGAGCTGGGGGTACCCTACTCGGATCCCTTGGCGGATGGGCCGGTGATCCAAGCAGCAGCCACCCGCGCCCTCAGTCGGGGAGTCACTTTGGGCGCCATTCTACAAGGCTTGCGCTGTCTCTCGCTGCAGGCCCCCCTGATCCTGTTCACCTACTACAACCCCATCCACCAGCTCGGCATCCCCAACTTTCTGCATCAACTGCGGCAGGCCGGCTGTGCCGGCTTGGTCGTCCCCGATCTGCCTCTGGAAGAGGCGGGATCCCTGCGACAAGCAGTCCAGGCCGAAGGGATCGACCTCATCCTGCTGGTGGCACCTACCAGCCCCCCAGAGCGCATGCGCCGCATCGCCCAGCAGTCCAGTGGCTTTGTCTACTTGGTGAGCACTACCGGCGTTACCGGCGAACGGGCCACCCTGGAAAAGCGGATCCCGACTTTGCTGCAGCAACTGCGCCAACAAACCCCTCTGCCGATTGGGGTGGGCTTCGGCATCTCCACTCCAGACCAGGCCCGCCAGATCGCTCTCTGGGGAGCAGATGCGGCGATTGTGGGCAGCGCATTTGTGCAACGGCTGGCCAAAGGCCCCACGCCTGAAGAAGGACTGCAACAAATAGCTCACTTTTGTCGAGCCCTCAAAGCGGCCCTGCAAGAGGTGACCACTCCAGAGTGTTAACTTCTGTTCAGGAAGGTGCCCACTCAGACTGCTTCCATCTCAAAACAAATGTTTACATTTTGTGAGCCAGCCCGCAGACCCATTTCCCCCTGCTGCGCCCCATAGTCCAGGGATCCCAGCCTAGGCAGACATTTTGGGGTTGGTAGGTTTGCAAATCTTCACAAAACACTCATCCATCCCGCGATATAAAATTAGGCTGGATGCTCGGCTGTCTGAAAGTCGCAGAGGTTCTTGACCTATCTAAAAATTTAGGGGTTCGGTGGGGGGTCTGCTGCCACGGAATCCTTGATTTTTGGGGGTCAAAGAGGATCCCGCAAAAAAGCTTGGGATTCGGCTTTTGGGAGGTTCAGCCAGTCGCTCACCACTTTTTGGAAAGACCAGAAGGAGATCCATCATGCAAGATGCTTTTACCCGGGTGATCGCTCAGGCAGATGCACGCGGTGCCTTTTTAAGTGACCAAGACTTTGACCGTTTGGCGGCTTTGGTGGCAGAGGGCAACAAGCGCCTAGATGCTGTCAACCGCATGACCAGCAATGCCGCCCAAATCGTAACCAATGCAGCTCGCTCTTTGTTTGCTCAAGAGCCGGATCTGATCGCTCCCGGCGGCAATGCCTACACCAACCGCCGCATGGCTGCCTGCCTACGGGACATGGAGATCATCCTGCGCTACATCACCTATGCCACCTTGGCCGGGGATAGCTCTGTGCTGGAAGATCGCTGCCTGAACGGCCTGCGGGAAACCTACATTGCTCTGGGGGTGCCCACCACTTCTGTGGCCAATGCCATTGCTGCTATGAAGAAGGAAGCGCTGGCCAAGATCATGGATCCGAAGGGCATCACTCCTGGGGACTGCTCGGCGCTGCAAAGCGAAGTGGCCAGCTACTTCGATAAGGCGGCTGCCGCCATCGTTTGAGCTTTGGGTCGAAGCCAGCTTGGTCGTTCCTTTCAGAATTGAGATCCGTTAGATCCCTCATTTCTGATAGGCAGGTGGAAATCCAGTCCGCCTTTCCTACAGAACGTCCATTAACAACACAATCGATGAATTTAGGAGCTGCAAGGTGAAAACTGTCATCACTGAAGCGATTGCTGCCGCTGACAATCAAGGGCGTTTTCTGAATGCCAGCGAACTGCAGGCCGTGAATGGTCGTTACCAGCGTGCTGCTGCTTCTCTGGAAGCGGCCCGTGTCCTAACCAACAACCAGCAAACTCTGGTGCGGGAAGCGGTGCAGGAAGTGTTCAAGAGGTTCCCTTACCTGACTCAGCCGGGTGAAATGGGCCACGGCGATGTGTTTCAAGCCAAGTGTGCCCGCGACATCGGCTACTACCTCCGCTTCATTACCTATTCTCTGGTTGCAGGTGGCACCGGCCCCCTCGATGAATACCTGGTGGCCGGACTGCGGGAAGTGAACCGCTCCTTTAACCTCTCTCCCAGCTGGTACATCGTGGCTCTGCAGTACATGAAGAGCCGCGCTCTGGGCATGCTGAGCGGTCAAGCGGCCAACGAAGCTGCCATCTACTTCGATTACGCCATCAACGCCCTCAGCTAGGGGATCCCAGGGCAGAGATCCCTGCTTGTTGGGAGTGGACGATCTCTTTCTTTGTCTTCCAATTGTGTGTCTCTCCAGAGCAGGCGACGGCTCCAAAGAGGTCTATTCCACCTGTTTCCAGGTTGGTTTGGCGCCTTGGCTTCTCTTAAGCCGGTTGGGTTGGTCGCCTGCTCTCCAGTCTGGGGTAGTTAGCCTTTGGATTGTAGGCATTGCCCAACGGCAGCGTGCTGGTTCGCGAGAATAGCCGGTACGGCTTGTTCGCTGGTCAGTTTGCCTGTCTTCCAAACGAAGTCTCATAGATACCTGGGGAAAGCGATGTTTGGTCAAAGCACCACCAGCCCTGAAGCCCTGACAGAAGCCGGCAGCCGGGTTTACCGAGTTGAGTACACCGGTCTGCTCAACCCGCCCGATGCTCTGGCCACCTCTGCCAAAGTTCGCCGCAGCACCCTGAGCACCACTGTTCCCTACAGTCGGTTGTCTGCCGAGATGCAGCGCATTCTGCGGATGGGTGGCAAAATCGTGCAGGTCACTGCCTTGTCGGGAGCCAATGCCTCTCCCGCTCAGGGCAACGGCGCTGCTGAGTGAGGGAGGCCCGACGGCCGACTGAAGTTACCGGCAAGGTTGCCCAGGTGTCATGAACAGCTCTGCAACGGTTCGTATGGCATCCAACACGGCGGTGCTGCCGCAGCAGCTCACTTGGGAGCAGGCGATAGCCCGGCTGCAGGGGGATGACTTGCAAGATCGGTACTATGCTGCCTGGTACCTGGGCACAGTTCGGGATCCAAGGGGGGTAGAGCCGCTGCTTTTGGCGTTGCAGGATGAGCGGGATCGCACTGCCTTGGGGGGCTATCCTCTGCGCCGCAATGCCGCTAAGGCCCTGGGGCAAATCGGGGATGCGCGGGCCGTGCCCGGTTTGATCGAGGCGCTCACTTGTACCGACTTTCATGTGCGGGAAGAGGCTGCCTATGCCTTGGCTCAATTGGGGGACAAGCGAGCGGTGGATCCCTTGCTGGCACTGTTGCAGTCCCGCGAGCAGGAGCAGCCCTGGGAAGCCCTTATCGAGGCCTTGGGTCAGCTTCAGGCCACCGAGGCTGAGGCAGCGATCCGGCCCTTTTTGAACCATCCCTCTGAGCGGGTGCGTTCGGCAGCGGCTTGGGTGCTCTATCGCTTTACGCAAGCCGAGGAGCTGACCCAAATCCTGGTGGCGCTACTGGCCCACTCCAACTCCAGCTTGCGACAGGCCGCTTTGTTCGACCTGGCCGAATCGGGATGGGTGGCGGGGGCACCGCTGTTGGCCACAGCCGACGTGGCTCTCAACCTGCGCATCAATGCTCTGAAGCGGCTGTTCGATGTGGCGCTTCAGTTGGGGCGGGTACCGCCGGCTCAGGTGGCGGCAGCGATCCTTCCGCAACTGGAGAGGCTCTTTTAGGATTTTGGGGCGCTCAGTGCCTTTGATTTAGATCATTTCAGATGCTTCAACTGTACCTTTGACTACTCGTTGCTTATGTCCTCCGCCTCGGCTGCTCAAGCGTTTCCCATTGCTGTGGCTCAACTGGCAGCAGAATTGGAGCAGGCCACGTCGCCTGAGGACTTGCTGCGGGTGGTGAGGGCGCTGGGCGCTTTGGGCCAAGTGGAAGGGATCCCCATCTTAATTCGCGCCTTTGGGTTTAATCGCCCTGCAGTTGGGGAGGCTGCTCTGGAGGAGGTGCTGCGCTTTGGGGAAGCCGCGGTGCAGCCCTTGCTGAGCCATATTGACGGTTTTGACTATGGGGCGCGGGCCTATTCGGTGCGGGCTCTGGCCCGTATTGGCCATGGGGATGCCTACCCCTTTTTGGCGGAAGCCATTGTAGCGGACTTTGCCCCCAGTGTGCGACGGGCGGCGACCCGTGGGCTAGGACGAGTGGCGGCCAAGCGGCCCTTGCTCGATCAAGAGCGAGCCTTGCACCTATTGCGGCAATGTCTTGCCGATGCCGATTGGGGAGTCCGCTATGCCGCCGTCGGATCCCTGACGGACTTGGCTCGCCAGGGTGAACAATCTCTGCGCCCCTCAGTCGAGGCTGCGCTCCAGATGGCCCTGGAAGATGCCGATCCTCTGATCCCTCTCCGCGCCCAGATGAGCCGGCAGGAGTTGGCTGCCGAGCCTTAGCTTCCCTGCCCCACTGTGTTTTTCTTAAGTTTTTCTCGTTTTTTTAGGAGCACCATCTATGTCCCTTCCGTTGCTTGCCGATCGCCCCACCACCCAAAATGAGCGGGTGCCTCGCTACTTTGTGCCCAGCGACGAAACCCCGCCGGTCTACCGTCCTGACGACCCGACAGGAATTGACAACATCATTCGCGCCGCCTATCGCCAGATCTTCAGCGAGCATCTGATGCTGGAGAGTTATCGGCAAAAAGCTCTGGAGTCCCAATTGCGCAACGGGGCAATCTCGGTCAAAGAGTTTGTGCGCGGCCTGGGCAAGTCGGAGGTGTACCGGGATCTGGTCATGGTTCCCAACGACAACTACCGCTTCATCGAGGTCACCTTCCAGCGCTTTTTGGGTCGGCCCACCTACAGCCAACAGGAGCGCATCAAGTACTCCATCATCGTTGCCACCAAGGGGCTAGATGGCTTCATCGACGCTGTGGTGGATAGCGAAGAGTACAATGCCGCCTTTGGGGACGATGTGGTGCCTTACCAACGCCGTCGCCTGTCGGAAAAGCCCGCCAACCTGGTAACCCCCCGCTATGGAGCCCGTTGGCGCGATGTCTCCGGCGTGAAGCGCTCGACGCGGGAAGTGGTGCGCACCTATCGTCTCACCCGTCCTCCCAAACCCGGGGATCCAGAAAACTTCCTCAACATGGCCCGCATGCTCAATCCCAAGCCGGCTGCACGGCAAAACATCAGCGTCTTCGATCTGAAGATCCCGGACATGACCACCAGCCGCCGCTAGGACTGGGCAAGCTTCCGGGGACAACCCTTTGCGGGCTCTGCCGGGCCGATCGATCCGAGGCTGTTCGGATGGGTCGGCCTGCCGCTGTGCCTGGGGCAAGATTCGTTATAATCTGGGTGATGCTTCTTAACACTTGGGTCGCATGAAGAATCCGGTTGTGCGGGCTTTTTTTGTCGGCAAGGCTGTGGCGGATGTCCTACGGGAGCGTTTGGAAAGCGCCCTCACCGATATTGCCGGAGAAGTGGGCAAGGTGTGGGCCGAGCTGCAGGAGGGCTGGCAAACCTTTGCCCAGGATGTCATGACCCGAGCTGAGGCAGAAGCATCCGTGGCCGCCCAGGAAAGGGTGCCGCCTCCTTTCCAGACAGAAGATCTGCAGGCAACTCTGGACGACTTGCGGGCAGAAGTGGCGCAGTTGCGCTCCGAGTTGCAGAAGTACCGGAGTCGAAACGCTTGAACGCGAGCCTTTTGGGATCCCGGACTTCTTTGGGATCACAACCCGTCAAGCCCTATACCGCCTACCGCTGGGCCCGGGAGAACTATACTCGCCAGGGCCGCATGCTGGACATTTGGCGATTTGTGCTCACCTGGCTGTTTTACCTTTGGCTGGATCAGCAGGCTTGGAGCTATGGGGGGCAACCCACGCCTGAGCGAAAGGCCAAGCGCCGCCGGGCCAGAGCCATTTGGATCCGCGAAACGCTGCTTAACTTAGGCCCTACTTTTATTAAAGTGGGGCAGTTTTTCTCCACCCGCGCCGATCTCTTCCCCCCGGAATATGTCGAGGAGCTCTCCAAGCTGCAGGATCGGGTGCCTGCTTTCAGCTACGAACAGGTGGCGGCAATCGTGCAGCAGGAGCTGGGCAGGCCGATCACCCAAATCTACAGCTACTTTGATCCCACCCCTTTGGCCGCTGCCAGCTTGGGGCAGGTGCATCGCGCCAAGCTCAAAACCGGGGAAGAGGTGGTGGTGAAGGTGCAGCGTCCGGGGCTGACCCGGCTGTTCACCATCGATTTGGAGATCTGCCGTGGGATTGCCGAGTTCTTTCAGTATCGCACCTCTTGGGGCGGGCCGGGCCGCGACTGGATCGGCATCTACGAAGAGTGTCGGCGCACCCTCTGGGAAGAGGTGGATTACCTCAATGAGGGCCGCAATGCCGATACCTTCCGTCGCAACTTTCGGGATATGCCGCAAATTGCTGTTCCCAAAGTGTATTGGCGTTACACCTCTCCTCGCCTGTTGACATTGGAATACCTGCCGGGGATCAAAATCAGCGATTACGAAGCCTTGAGTGCGGCAGGGTTGGATCGCAAGGTTTTGGCTCGTCTGGGGGCAGAGGCTTATCTGCGGCAACTGCTCAAGGATGGCTTTTTTCACGCCGATCCCCACCCCGGCAACATTGCCGTGAAGCCCGATGGCACGCTGATCTTCTACGACTTCGGCATGATGGGCCGCCTGCGCTCCGATGTGAAAGAAAAGCTGATGGGCACGCTGGCAGGTGTGGTCTCCAAAAATGCCGATCGGGTGGTGGCCTCGCTGGTGGAACTGGGGGTGCTGGTGCCCACCGCCGATCTGGCTCCGGTGCGCCGCTCGGTGCAGTACATGCTGGATCACTTTATGGACAAACCCTTTTCCAGCAACTCGGGAGAAATCTCGGTGGCGGCCATTAGCGAAGACCTTTACGAGCTGGCCTACGATCAGCCGTTTCGTTTCCCGGCTACCTTTACTTTTGTGATGCGGGCCCTGACCACGCTGGAGGGATTGGGGAAAGGGTTGGATCCGGAGTTCGACTTTATGGAGGTGGCCAAACCCTTTGCGGAAGAGCTGATGAGTTTAAACGGAAGCGAGACTGAGACCCTCTTGGCCCAGGTTGGCCGTCAAGCGGCTGAGTTCACCAGCAGCAGTCTCAGTTTGCCCCGCCGGATCGAATTGACCTTGAGCAAGATAGAACAAGGGGAGCTACGCCTGCGGGTGCGATCCAGCGAGACGGAGCGCTTGCTGCGCAAGCTGAACAACACCGGGCTGGGAGTCATTTACGGGGTGTTGTTTGCGGCCTTTTTTTTGAGCGCAACTCAGCTCTTTTTGGCCGGACATGCTACCTTAACGGTTATCACTTTGGTTTTGGCTGCCCTCGCTGCTCTTGCTTTAATCAGAGTACTCTTAAGGTTGAATCGGTCAGAGCGATTGATGTGATGCGACGATATGCCTGCGCTACGGATCCCGGCAAGCTCCGCAGCAGCAATCAGGATGCCTACTACTGCGATCCGGAGGGACGCTACTTTATTGTTGCCGATGGTATGGGAGGACATGCTGCCGGGGCTACAGCCAGCCTGTTGGCTGTCGAGACCATCCGAGAATATCTGGATCGAGGCTGGGAAAACGTGCCGGCACCCCGGTTGCTCAGCGAAGCCGTAGAAGCAGCCAACAGTGCCATCCTCAAGGATCAGCGGGAAAATCCAGAGCGGGCAGACATGGGCACTACGGTGGTGGTGGCCATGGTGGATCCCAAGGGCAACTGCTGGAGCGCTCACATCGGTGATTCTCGCCTCTATCGCCTACGGGGATCCGAAATGCAGCAAATGACCGAGGATCACACCTTAGTGGCCCGCTCCATTCGACTGGGGGAGCTGACCTATGAGCAGGCCCGGATTCACCCTTGGCGACATATTCTCGAGCGCTGCCTGGGCCGACCCGATGCGGGTCCACCTTCTGTGCAGCCGATTACAGTTTACCCAGGGGATCGCCTGTTGTTGTGTAGCGACGGCCTAACTGAGGAGCTGGACGACGAAGTGATCATCGAGTATTGCCTGCAGGTGGAAGATTTGGAGCAACTTCCCCTAAAGCTCATCGAGGCGGCCAAAGAGCGGGGCGGGCGAGACAACATCACAGTAGTGATTGCCGAATACGCCTAGTTTGCGCCCGGCTAAAGACGGTATTGGCGGTACACTTCGCTGGCAGCCCGGTGCAGCAGGGAGTGGCGATACACGAGGCGGTTGAGGTCTTTGCCGTAGCCGCCGCCGATGACGCAGGCGACAGGATAGCCCTGCTTTAGACAAGTGTTCAGCACTTGCATGTCCCGCCGAAACAGGCCCTGGTCGCTAAGGGCCAGCTTGCCCAAGAGGTCTTCTTCGTGGGGATCCACACCGGCATCGTAGAGCACCAGGTCAGGGCGCACCTGAGCCAACAGATCGGGCAAGTGGTCGGCCAAAGTCTGGAGATAGGCTTCATCTTCCATGCCTACTGGCAGGGGCACGTCCAGGTCGCTCTGTTGTTTGGTGGCGGGGAAGTTGGCCTCGCAGTGCATGGAAAAGGTGAACACCCGCGGCTCGGAGCGAAAGATCCAAGCAGTGCCGTCTCCCTGGTGGACATCCAAATCCACGATCAAGAGCCTTTGCACCAGCCCTTGCTGCAGCAGGACTTGGGCGGCAATGGCCAGGTCGTTGAAGATACAAAAGCCGGAGCCGTAGGCGGGGAAGGCATGGTGGGTGCCACCGGCGGTGTTGCAGGCCAAGCCATGGCGCAGGGCCAATTGGGCAGTCAGGATGGTGCCGCCCACCGCTCGACAGGTGCGCTGTACCAGCTCTGGGCTCCAGGGCAGGCCGATACGCCGCTGCAGCTTGGCTTCCAGGGATCCCTCACAGTAGGCCCTGACGTACTCAGGGGTATGTACCGACTCAATCCAGGCGAGAGGGGGCAGCTCAGGGTGGTGCACTTGCTGGGGGCGGATCACCCCTTCCCGCAGCAGCAGCTCTTGCAAGAGGCGAAATTTCGGCATGGGAAAGCGATGGCCCGGCGGCAGGGGGGCACTGTAGTCGGGGTGGTAAACAATTGGCAAAGACATCAAGGGCAACTGGATTGACGGCGGCGAGCATGGCCTATGACGGCTCCAGTGCTTATGGTAGAGGTAGCCCGCTCCTGCCGGATCCCTTCGAGACTCTTGCAAACCTGTTCTCCGTACCGCCGCGATTCCCTATGTTTACTGCGTCGGATCCCTTTTTGGGTCGCCTCTTGGCTCAGCGTTATCGACTTGTACATCTGCTGGGACAGGGGGGCATGGGGCGAGTCTATTTGGCTCAAGATTTGCTCTTTGGTGGGGTGGAAGTGGCTGTCAAGCTGCTTTCCCAGCCGGCAATGGATCAGCGCACCCGCCTGCGCTTTGAACGGGAAGCGAAAGCCTGCGCGGCTTTGGGCCAAAAAAGCCTGCACATTGTCAAAGTCAATGACTATGGTATTACCCCCGATGAGGTGCCCTTCTATGTGATGGAATACCTGAACGGCAAGACCCTCAAGGATATTCTGGCCGCGGGGGCTTTGCCTTTGGAGCGCTTTTTCCGGCTGGCCCGTCAAATTGGCCTGGGGTTAAAGGCGGCCCACGAGGGGATCCTCATGGAAGGGCAAAGGGTACAGGTGATCCACCGCGATTTGAAGCCGGCCAACGTGATTGTAGTGCCTGATAGCAGTTTTGGGGAACTGGCGAAGCTGGTGGATTTCGGCATTGCCAAGCTGCTCAATAGCCATGAATCTTTGAGCTTTACCCATGCCTACCTGGGAACGCTGGCCTATTCTTCCCCAGAACAACTGGAGGGATCCCCTCTGGACGTCCGTTCCGACATCTACAGCTTCGGGATCATGCTGTACCAGATGGTGTCTGGCCAGATGCCCCTCAAGCCCACCACCGAATCTTTCCCGGGCTGGTACCAGGCCCACCACAAGCACCGGCCCATCCCTCTAGAAGACTGGGGACTGAAGTTTCCGCTGCCCGCCGGTTTATCCGACTTGATCCTCAGTTGCCTGGCCAAAGATCCTGCCGCCCGCCCGCAATCGGTGGCTAACGTGTTGACGGAGCTGGAGCACATTCAAGCCAGAGCACAGGGATCCCAAAAAGGATCTCCAGAGACCGTTGCCCTTCAATCTCCGCTGATCTCCTCTGGAAGTGTTGCCTCTGGCCCACTTTCTGGAGACCCCACTGCTGTTGCGCCGCCCTTGGCCGCATCAGGTACTCTGCGGCTCAGGCCCTTGACGGCGGCCACGGAGGTCGAGAACGGGGGATCCCTGCTTTGGGTGCGCCTGATTCCCTTTCTGATGGGCGGGCTGCTGGGCTGGGTTTTGGTGAGTTGGCAATGGGGACAGTTGCTGCAGCGCCCCTCGGCCCCCCGTGTTTCCGGGCCAGGATCTCGTCCGGCAGTGGAAGATCCCATTGCCCCAGAGAATGCCCATCCTATGCCTGGGGAGCTTGTCCCTGAGCCCCTTGTTTTGGCTTCAGAGCAGAACGGACGGCGGGATCCCGCGCCGGAGCTGGAACCCTACAACAGGAGCGAGCCGGTGTTTCGCGCCTTTCCCCTGGAGACTTCCCGCGAGACGGTACGGGCCAGCCTGGGATCCCCCAACCAGCAGGGGCATGGTGCTTGGCCCAACACCGTGTATGACCTGTATCGCCTTGGCGGGGTGAACCTGGGCCTGCTCTACGACGCATCCAGTCTGGCCCTGCGGCAAACCGAAGCCACCGTCACCGATGGCGTACCCACCCCGCAAGTGGAAGGACTCTTGGAGGATATGCTGCAAGCCCCCTTGCCTGCTCAACTGCAGCGAGAACTGCAGGCTGTGCGCGAGGGACGTTCCGGGCGAGTGCAATTCCGCGTTGGCCCCTGGGCCGGCAGGATCGAACGCAACGCCCAAGGCCATCTTTACATGGCCCTCTGGGATCCCACGCTGCCCAGCGGTGCTCCACCACCTTCCCCCTCCTCTCCTACCCTACCCCCGGCTGCCCCCGTTGCCCGGCCTCCCAAGGCCCGTAACCTCAATTCAGCAGCAGGCGGCCCTCGTCCCGGCCAGACCATGCAGGAGCTGCTGCGCCGTGCGCGCGAATTGCGGGGGGACTGAGCCATGTCTGCTTCTGAAGACAAAAAGCCGCTGTTGAGCACCGTCGCTCGCTTCTTCAAAACTCTGGCGAGGCCTTTCCCTGTCGGGCCTACAGCTCTCCTCAAACCCCCCGAACCTCCTCCCCCCAAGCGCCCGGTGCGCCTGCGGATTACCTGCCCAGGAGAGCCCCCCCAGGTGGTTGCCCTGAAGGGATCCGACATTCTCGGTCGCAGCCAGACGGTGGCCACCATTCGCATCCCTGCCCCCGCGGTGAGCCATCTCCACGCCCACATCCGTCCTCGCCCGGATTGGCGCCTGCCCGGTCTGGGTTGGCGGATCCCGTTGCCCCCTATTCTCTACTGGCTGGGGTGGAATGCCGGTCGCTACCAGCTAGAAGATCAAGACTCGACCAACGGCGTTTTCCGCCTCAAACCCTTCGGTGGCGCCGAGCGGGTGCGCCGGGTGATCTTGCGGCATGGCCAGCAACTGAGCCTTGGCCCGCCTCGGGATCCGGAGAGCGTCTGGATTCAAGTGCTGGATCCACCCCCACCACAGGTGTATGGGGTGCGTGGCTGCCTCATCCTGATGGTAGTCTTGGGGCTGGGGGCAAGGATTTGGATCGGCCATGAGTGGAGCAAGTTCTCAGTGGAGCCACCCCTCTCCGCGGATCGCAACCCCCTGATCGTCCTGGCCGGGGATCAGCAGACGGAGCTGCGCCGCCATCAGGGGGACACCTACCGGGAGCTGCCCAACCTAGAAGCTTTTGGCCCAATTCTGCCCAAGGTGGTGGTCGCCGCCGAAGATCACCGCTTTTACTCCCACTTTGGGGTGGATCTGCTGGGCATTGCCCGCGCCTTTTGGGTGAACCTGCGCTCGGGGGAAGTGCAGCAGGGGGGCAGCTCCATCAGCCAACAACTGGCCCGCACCGTGCTGCGGGACTACACCGGCTCCGGCAACACCTTCGGGCGCAAGCTGCGGGAGGCCGTCGCTGCCCTGAAGCTGGAACAGCGCTACAGCAAAGACGAAATCCTCGCTCTCTACCTCAACAATGTTTACCTGGGCAACGGCATCTACGGCTTTGAAACTGCTGCCCAGTTCTATTTCGGGATCCCAAGCCGCCAGCTCAGCCTTTCCGAAGCTGCGACTCTGGCGGCCATTTTGCCCGCGCCCAATGCCTTTAACCCCGTCGCCAACTATGATGCCGCCGTTCGGGGCCGGGATCGGGTGTTGGATCGCCTGAGCGAGCTGAAAGTCTTCCCCGAAGAGGAGATTCGGCGGGCCCGGCGCAGTCGCCTCACCCTCAACCCCCATTTGCGCTCCCAAACCTCGACAGTTGCTCCCTACTTTTACAGTGCCGTCTTCCAGGAGCTGCGGCAGCTCTTGGGCCAAGACCTCTCGGCAGAGGGCAACTTCATCATCGAAACCACGGTGCATTTGCCCTACCAGCGTTTGGCAGAGCAAGTCCTGGCCCAAACGGTGCGCGAGTCGGGATCCCGCTTGGGCTTCAGCCAAGGCGCTTTGGTCAGTCTCGACAGCCGCAACGGCGAAGTGCTGGCTTTGGTGGGCGGGATCGACTACAACGCCAGCCCCTTCAACCGGGCTACCCAAGCTCAAAGGCAGCCGGGCTCCACCTTCAAAGTGTTCACCTATGCGGCTGCCCTCACCCAGGGGATCCCTCTCTCCCAAGTGTTGTCTTGCGAGCCCCTCACCTGGGGCAACCTCACCTTTCGGGGCTGTCGCTCGGGATCGGCCCCTATGGATTTGGCCCGCGGCCTGATCCTCTCCGAAAACGTGATTGCCCTGCGGTTGGCCCAACAAGTAGGTCTAGAGCAAGTGGTGGCGACGGCCCGGCAAATGGGCATCCAATCGCCATTGCAACCCTATCCTTCTATGGTGATTGGCACCATGGAGGTGAACTTGCTGGAGTTGACAGCAGCCTTCACTCCTTTTGCCAATCGTGGCCTTTGGTCAAGGCCCCACACCATCCGCCGCATCTTGGATAGCAGCGATTGCGCCAACCCCAACGACTTTCGCACCTGCCGTGAGATTTACCCTGGTCGGGAGGATCCCCGTTCTCAGCGACTTGTCCTGCCAGAAACCGTCGCCCAACAGATGACAGCCGTACTGCAAGGGGTGATCAGCTCCGGCACCGGCACTGCTGCCGGGCTCGGCATTGGAGAAGCCGGTAAAACCGGCACCACCACCGCCAACAAGGATCTGCTCTTTATCGGCTACACGCCCAACCCTCCTCTGGTGACCGGCGTTTGGTTGGGCAATGATGACTCCAGCCCAACACGAGGAAGCAGCAGCATAGCTGCTCAAACTTGGGGAAATTACACGAGGCAAGTCATTACCAATAGTTTGACGATGGTTCAATAGAGCAACTCCGAGAGCAGCCTTGGCAATTGGCAACCCCAAATCCTGACAACCCGACAGAAAACTCTCCTGCATCCCAAGTGAGAAATGCCTAATAACCAGTTTGGCCGTACCCCTCAATAAACCCACAATCTAGGTTCACCCACTTTCTCAGCGCAGATCTCGGCCAAAGGGCAACAACGACAAAATAATTAACTTCATGTGTTGTTTGGCAAAGGGGATCCCAACAATGGTGATTGCCAGAATCACAGCCCAGAAGAGATGGTTAAGCACCAACGGCCAGCCAAACAGCAATAGCCAGATGACGTTAAAGATCAGCAGCAGCGGGCTGTTGGCATCGGGATACTCCACCACTTCCTTTCCGAAGGGGGCAAGCACTGCAAACCCCAGTTTGATGCTCTGCCAGCCAAAGGGAATGCCGATGATTGTCAGGCAAAGGCTCAGTCCTCCTAAGATGTAGCCCAAACCTGTCAGCAAACCCCCGAAGATTAGCCAGATGATGTTGCCAATCAAGCTCATGATTCAGATCCTCCACCGTTGAGACCAAATTGCAGGGTACAAGAGCAGAACTAGCCTTCCTGTTCGACATCCATACTCTAACCAGCTGTTGGCCAAGACTGGGATCCCAAAATCTGCTTCTTTCCTGGGCTCTAGCGTTCTGCGTCACCGAGGGGAGCGGGCTCCATCACCGGAGGCACTGCGGCCCTATTCACCTTGCAGGGCAGAATGCGGTTCAGAAAGCGGAGGATCCCCCAAACCCAACTGACGGTGATCACCCAAAAGATCCACAACCCGCTTGCCCACGGTTGCGGCAAGTCCAAGGCCATCCCCCCAATCATTGGGCCAAGAGCAAACCCCGCCGCCCAGCAGAGGGAGTTGACCGACAGATACACTCCCCGCAAGTGATCCGGTGCCAAATCCGCCACCAAAGCAGAGGCAGAGGGGTTGTAGCTCACCAACGCCAAAGAGAGCACCGCCAGCGCCAAGACTGCCACCACCGACCCCAATCCCGCCGCCAGACCGCTAAGCCAAACCAAAAGAAATCCCACCCCCCACATCAGGGCGGATCCCTGCAACCCTTGGATGCGCGTCCGGCGATTCAACCAACGGGCCACCGGCATCTGCAGCAGAGCGATCAAGGCCCCATGCAAGGCAAACAAAATGCCGATTTGCACCTCTGGGATCCCTACCCCATTGCGGAAGTAAAGGGGCATGCTGCTGCTGAGCTGGGCCACATAGGTGGTGAACAGGATATTCGACAGGCCAAACACCAAAAGGGAGCGATCTCTAAGGGCGGTTTTCCAACCTGCCAACACAGGCTCTGCTGCCGGACAAGTCGCCCGAGTTTCCCGGATAAAAAACCAAAGTACTGCCAGAAAGATTAGAAAAGTGACACCGTCGATTACAAACAAGAGCCGATAGGCCCCCGTCAGAGCCACCAGCGTGCTGGCCATAGCCACCCCAAGGCTGAGGCCCAGGTTATCCCCCAGACGGTTGAGAGCGTAGGCTTCGTTGCGCTGCTCACGAGTGGTTAGATCTGCTACAATCGCTTCCGCAGGCGGCCAGTACAACCCCTGCCCCAAGCCTGCAGCCATATTGGCCAGGGCAAAACTCCAGAAGTCATAGGAGAGCGCAAACCCAAACGACCCCAAGGTGGAAATAGCCAGAGAGAGGATCAAAGTGGAACGGCGCCCCCAAGCTCCATCGGCCATCGAGCCGCCCAGGATGCGGCCAAACACCCCGGCAAAAGCCATAATGCCTAGCCCCAGGCCCACTTGGGTGGCGGTCAGCCCCACCTGATTCACAAAAAAGAGACTGGCATAAAACAAGGTAAAGCCGGTTCCAGTTTGGGAAAGCAGCCGACCGATAAAGATCAGCCAAACCTGAAAACTGAGCTTCGGCCACCAAGAAGGGATCCACATGTTGAGTGCAGCAGGGGAGGGCCTACCTAGCCTACGGGATCCCGATCCTTGAGGCCAGGGCAAGGAGCCTGCTCTGACAAGTAAACTGAAAATTTGTGCAGCCAGGCTTGATGTTCGTTGCCAGAAGGCTCTTCACCCAGCGAGCCAGCAGACAGGGCAACCCATTTCCCCAACTCCAAATATTCGCTCAACAGCCGCGCCAACTTATAAACTCGATAATCGAGCTGCACTAAGCTACTTTTCATCTGCCCCAAAACACCCAGTCCTTTTCTGAGCCAACTTACAACCTTCAACCTTTCCCAAAACCTGCTGAGCAGGAAGCCAACCCCCATCTTGCTTGCTGCAGCCGAGGCGCAAGTTCCCTTTGCCCACAACAGAGCACCTGTAGCTCAGCCGCAAACCTGGACAAAGCTAGAAGAAGCTGTGCCTTACAGTTCTAGTACCAACAATTTTAACTAACGGGGGTGCGGGGGCAATAGGTCCCATGCTCTAGCCGCAGGGTGAGCACTGGGATACATGGATCCCCGCCATACCCCTGAGCGAAATCTGTAGTAAAGCCTACTTATGCTGGCGGTAACCTACAAGTACTGGGCTTATCCAGATGCCTCCCAACAAACCAGCTCACGGGCGGACGACGGGGATTGACCTGGTTTTGGAGCAATTCCTGACGACTTCAGAGGGCGCTTTTGGGAACGGCCCAAGGGCTTCAAAGCCCTGCAAGGCCAGCTGAGAAGGCTGCAACCCAGGGGGGCGAGAAAAC
>NZ_JANSIB010000002.1:0-5738 GCF_047461895.1 Synechococcus sp. R55.8
GTACTGCGAAGCAGTCAGGGTCGGGTAGTTTACACTCTAACACGAGCTACCCAAATGAGATAAGGAGCCGCTGGCGGGAGCTGACAACTCTTTTTTTCCTGCGGTTAAAGAGTAAACCTTGCCATATCATCTTCTCCACCGGATCTCGACCGTCAAACGGGGGGATCCCTGAGCAAGCTAGCTCTGAGATAGGCGCTTCACCTCAGCTCCAGAGAGCAGGCGATGGGCTTCTTGCAACAAAGCCGGGATCCGGTCGCGGTGGGGGCTGTGGATAAGATAAGGTCGCAGGGCTTCGGCATCCACTTTGTCTGCCCGCTGGCCGGGGAGCCAACTGCCGGCATTGCCCAACAGGTTGTAACGGCTCTTGGCATAGTCCACCAAGTCATAGGCCAAGACCAAATTGCGCAGCAGCAGAATGAACGGGATATTCACTTGTCCGGGGGTTTGGTCGTAGCGAGGCAGGCCCTGGTGCCAAGTTTTGGCGTAGTGTTCCCCCACCTGCTCGATCAAAGCTTGCTCTAGGCGGGCCAGGATCGGCGGCAACAGCTCATCAGCCCGATCCAATAACTCCACCGCCTGCAGGTGCTCATCAAAATCGCTGGGTCGGGCCGCCCCAATGCTGAGGGTGTGAACCTGGGGATGGGACAGACAGAACAGGTCGTTGAAGACCATCGGGCTGAGGGGTTGGCACAACTGCACCAGCTTGGCGGGCGGATCGTAAAGCCTGCCCCCCTTATCCGAGGGACTGATGATGAATACCCCCATATCCTGCTGAGCGGCAGCCTCAATGGCGGGCCAGTTGGTCTGGTTGACAAAATACCAGTGCAGGTTGACGTAATCGAAGCCCCCTGACCGTATGGCTTCCACAATCAACTCCGTCGGCCCATGGGTGGAGAAGCCGACAAAACGCACCCGCCCCTGCCGTACCAGGCGCTGACACACCTCCAGACACCCCCCTGGACGCAGGCTGTGCTCCAAGTCTTCCCAGGTATTCAACCCGTGGATGGCCAGCAGATCCACATAATCGAGGTTCAAGTAGCTCATCGATTGCTCGAACTTGGCCAGGAACTGCTGCGGGTCGGCGCTGGGGCCAATTTTCGTCTGCACAATCAGATCTTGCCGGGGAAAGAGCGGCAAAATGCGGCCCAACTGCATTTCAGAAGTGCCATAGCCGCGGGCAGTTTCGATGTGGTTGATGCCCACCTCCAAGGCCCGGCGAATCGTCGCCTCCAGGTTCTGCTGGCTTGCCGCTGGGATCCCTGACCAAGGAGTATCTTGCCAACTGTGTTGATAGCGCATGCCACCACAGCTCAGCACGGGCATAGACAGCTCGGTACGCCCAAATCTGCGATACTGCATGGTTTTTCCCCTGGACTAAGCCCCATTTTAGAGTGGCCCCACCGCCGAAGCTTAAACCCCAGGCCGACCGCGTTGCGCAGCAGTCTCCATCAGAAATCAGATCAGTCTGGAGATATGAGGCTGCAGGAGAGCGACTAAGCTAGAGTGTTCTCAAGAGTACGGGGCTGACGGGGCTCGAACCCGCAACTTCCGCCGTGACAGGGCGGTGCTCTAACCAATTGAACTACAGCCCCAATCGCTGCGAATATCTATTCTGGATGTGAATGAGGATTGTTGTCAATCATGGTGGTTAGTTTGGCAGCACAGGCCGCAACCCTTGTGGATACTGCTCCCCAAAACGGGATCCCAACGGCGGCAATGCAACAGGTGGCGGATGTGCTCACCCAGGTGGCTCAACACCTGGATCACCTGCAATACACCACCTTGCGCTACCCCGATGGCGGCTGGCTGACGGTGCGGGTGGTCGAGGATCCTGCTGCTGGCGACTCATCCTCAGAGGGATCCCAGCCGACGACCCATCTGTGGATCCCGGCCTTCGGCCACCTGGAAGATGCCCACACCACGCTGGCAGAGCTTAAGGATCGAGCGCCGGAGCTGGAGACCGCTTCTTTTGGGGTCTTGGAGCTGTTGTTCTTGGCGTTGGGCCTTTCTCGGGCCGATGGTATTGTCTTTTACGACCAAGCTGGGGATCGGCAACAGGGCAAAACCGTAGCCTGCCGAGCTTTGATGGAACAGGTCAATCAATCGCTTCGCAGATGGGCCTCTCCACCCCCTTCGATGGCTTGATCTCTTGTTTATAGTCATCTCGATTCAAACCAGGACACTGTGCCCACACTAAGACGTCGGTCGCGTCTTCGCGTCAGCGTTGCGGAGCAATGGCATTGCGGGGCAATAATGCGGAGGGCCAGAAGGCTTTTCTAAGGACTCCGTCCCGCTGGCGCGAGCAGTAGCCCAGACGTCTCATCCTAACCTGAAACAACTATAAAACTATTAAAGATCTATAAAGTTAAAGATCGCAACGCAAAATTCCAGATCCGCCAGATCCGCAATCCGCCCTGCGTCAACTCAAGATGGCTCCCTGCCGACGGGCAAACTTCCGTAGCTTCTCGTCCATCCGCGCCCCCCGTAGATCCGCTTTGCAAAAGTTGGTAAAGCGCTTGCTCTTTTCTTCTGGGTATCGAGCCAAACGAACCCTGCCGGCCATCGACCAGATCACCGAGCTGGCCACCACCAAAGCGAGCGTGGCCGCTCCTAACGCATAAACCAAATTGCCCGTGGTCAGGCGGACAAGCAAAAAGGCCAGGATCCCTGAGCCCAGCAGCCCCCCCAAGCCTGTCAGGATCCCTCCCAATGTTTTGGCCGATCCAGACAGTTGGATCAAAACCCGCAGCCAGTAGGGTTGAGGGGTGTTGAAGAGGATGCCGCGCAGATCCGCCCCCTGCAAGTTGGCCCCTGAGAAATCGGCCCCCCGCAGATCGGCCCGGCGCAAATCATAGCCGGCCAAGTTTTGGTTGGCAAAGGACTTGCCCCGTAGATCGGCCCCCGCCATGGAAGGGATCCGCGGTGGGGTGGCCGGCTTGATCCGTCCGCCGCCTGTGATGCTACTGGCTCGGCCCAGTTGGGTAAAACCGGTGGTGCTCCCCCACTCAGAGGGGATGGATAGCGGGCTGCTGGCTGTCATTCCCCCTGCAGTGAACTGAGGTAGGGGTGTGGGCGAGAAACCACCCGAGCGGCGCTTGGCCCAGTAGCCGGAGATCACCGATGTGCTGGGATTGGCAGACAGGGGGGAGTTGGGCAACACAATCGGTGCTTCTTCCACCGGGATCCCTTGCAACGCCCGCAAGACCTCGGTGGCGGTGGCAAAGCGCTGATTGATGGCCGGCTGCAACATGCGGTGCAGAATGGCGTCGAATTCCGGGCTGAGCTGCAGGCAATCCGACCAATCCCACTGCCCCGTTTCATGGTTATAAAACTTGGCCGGAGATTCCAACGTCATCAAGTTGATGCAGGTGGCAGCCAAGGCATAGAGATCGCTAGAGGGACCGACCGCCTGGCCGGCTACTTGCTCCGGGGGAGAAAAGCCAAGGGAGCGGATTGCTGTCACTTCTGCCGCCTGCTCCTGGGCTGGCCCCAGTTCCTTTACGGCCCCAAAGTCGATCAGCACCAATCGACCATCTTCTTTGCGACGAATCAGGTTGGCAGGTTTAATGTCTCGGTGAACCGTGTTTTGGCTGTGGACATAGCTGAGGATCAGCAGCACCTCCTGCATCACCTGCCGGGTTTGTTCTTCGGAAAAGGGCCCATTGCGACGCATTTCTTGGGAGAGGGTGATGCCCTGGATAAATTCCTGCACCAGGTAGAACTTGCCGCCTTCCTGGAAGTGGGCGTAGAGCTTGGGGATCTGCGAATGTTCCCCCAGGCGCTCCAGCACTTGGGCCTCGCGATTGAAGAGCTCCTCCGCCAGCTTGGCCAGTTGCGGGGATCCCTCGACCGGGCGCAACTGCTTGATCACCCGCCAAGGTTTGGAGGGCATGTCCTCATCCCGCGCCAAAAAGGTAGAGCCAAATCCCCCCTGGCCGATGCGCTTGAAGGCCCGGTAGCGATTGCGCAGCAGGAGGGGATGGCCACAAGAGGCACAGGTAGAGGCATCCGCCGGGTTTTCCGGGTGCAAACAGGCAGGGTTAAGGCAGTAGCAAGTGGGCATACCAGTTTGGGGTTACCGGCTGGCGATCCGGACAACCGAGACGGAGCCAAGAAGTCGGCAGGCAAGTTGTGAGAGATACATACAGGTTAGACCAAGAAGAAACAAATCTTGCACAACTGCCTCAGATAGGCTGATCTTAGCGTCTGCCCGCCCTGAGGTTAATCGGACAAATCGCTTAGGTTTTCGGCGGATGGGGTTTGGTGGAACAGAGGAGAACAACAAGGGCTGGACTGCCCTGCAGAGGGAAAACTTAGAATTGATGAATACAGCCATCTTCGCCTGTCATGTTTCCAGCGCTTTCCGGTGCCGCCATTCGGCAAACTTTTCTGGACTTCTACGCTCAGCGGGGCCACCAGGTGTTGCCCAGCGCCTCCTTGGTGCCGGAAGATCCGACGGTGCTGCTGACCATTGCCGGCATGTTGCCCTTTAAGCCCATTTTCCTGGGGCAACGGGATCCGGAGTACCCACGGGTTACAACGGCCCAGAAATGTGTGCGCACCAACGACATCGAGAACGTGGGCCGAACGGCGCGCCACCACACCTTCTTCGAGATGCTGGGCAACTTCAGCTTTGGCGACTACTTCAAAAAGGAGGCCATCGCCTGGGCCTGGGAGCTGGTGACGGAGGTTTTCGGCCTGCCCCCGGAACGGCTGGTGGTGAGCGTCTTTCGCGAAGATGAGGAGGCTTTTGCCCTCTGGCGAGATGAGATAGGGATCCCGGCCCACCGCATCCAGCGCATGGGAGAGGCGGATAATTTCTGGGCTGCCGGCCCCACCGGCCCCTGTGGCCCTTGTTCTGAGATCTACTACGACTTCAAGCCGGAGCTGGGGGATGAGCGGATCGATTTGGAGGATGACTCCCGCTTTCTGGAGATCTACAACCTGGTGTTCATGGAGCTGAACCGGGATAGCGAAGGTCACCTGATGCCGCTGGCCAAGCAAAACATCGACACCGGCCTGGGGTTGGAGCGGTTGGCCCAAGTGTTGCAGGGGGTGCCCAACAACTACGAGACGGACTTGATCTTTCCCATCATTCAAACGGCGGCTGGGATCGCCGGGCTGAACTACTCCAAGGCCGACCCGGAGCAGCAAATCTCCCTGAAGGTGATCGGGGATCACGCGCGGGCAGTGATGCACTTGATTGCCGATGGGGTGCTCCCTTCCAATGTGGATCGGGGCTATGTGCTGCGGCGGCTGATCCGGCGGATGGTGCGCCACGGTCGGTTGCTGGGGATCGGCGAGCCTTTCACCATCCCGGTGATCGAGACCGCGATTCAGTTGGCCGAGGCTGCCTATCCTCAGGTGCGGGAGCGAGAAACCCTGATCAAGACCGAGCTGCAACGGGAGGAAGAGCAATTTCTCAAAACCCTGGAGCGGGGGGAACGGCTACTGCTGGATTTGTTTACTGCCGTCGAATCTTCCCGCCGTGACAGCAGCTCGCCAAAGCAGATCTCCGGCGCCGACGCCTTCAAGCTCTTCGATACCTACGGTTTTCCGCTGGAGCTAACCCAAGAAATTGCCCAGGAACACGGCTTCAGCGTGGATCTGGAGGGCTTTGAGCAAGAGATGGAGAAACAGCGGCAGCGGGCCCGCGCCGCCCACCAAACCATCGACCTCACAGCCCAGGGATCCCTGGACGAGTTGGCGGATTTCCTCAGCCAAACGGAGTTTTTGGG
>NZ_JANSIB010000002.1:5838-18081 GCF_047461895.1 Synechococcus sp. R55.8
TGTGGAACGCGGGATCCTGCGGGTGGGGGATCCCGTCCAAGCCCAAATCGACCTGGCCTGTCGGCGGCGCGCCCAAGCCCACCACACCGCCACCCACCTGCTGCAGGCAGCCCTGAAAAGAATTGTCGATCCCTCGATTGGTCAGGCGGGATCCCTGGTGGCTTTTGACCGGCTGCGCTTTGATTTCACCCTATCCC
The DNA here is from genome assembly GCF_047461895.1 of Synechococcus sp. R55.8. Taxonomy (NCBI): domain Bacteria; kingdom Bacillati; phylum Cyanobacteriota; class Cyanophyceae; order Synechococcales; family Synechococcaceae; genus Synechococcus; species Synechococcus sp. R55.8. The sequence goes on from NZ_JANSIB010000002.1 coordinate 6,036, forward strand.
GGCCAGTCACCCCTGAGGAGCTGGAACAGATCGAGAACTTGGTGAACACCTGGATTGCCGAGGCCCATGCTGCTCAAGTGGCGATCATGCCCCTGGCCGAAGCCAAAGCCAGAGGTGCCGTGGCCATGTTCGGGGAAAAATACGGCGCCGAGGTGCGGGTAATCGACTTTCCGGGGGTGTCGATGGAGCTGTGCGGTGGCACCCATGTCAACAACACCGCTGAGATTGGCCTGTTCAAGATCATCGCCGAGACGGGAGTGGCTGCTGGGATCCGCCGCATCGAGGCCGTGGCCGGGCCGGCTGTGCTGGAATACCTGAACGAACGGGACAGGGTGGTGCGGGAGCTGAGCGCTCAATTTAAAGCCAAGCCCCAGGAACTGCCGGAGCGGGTTGCCGCCCTACAGGCGGAGCTGAAAGCTGCCCAGAAGGAACTGGAAGAGGTGCGCAGCCAGTTGGCCTTGCTACAGGCCGAAGGTCTGCTGGCCCAGGCGGTTGCCGTCGGAGATCTTAAGGTGTTGGTGGCAGAACTGGGATCCACCACCCCTGAGGCCCTCAAAACCGCTGCCGAGCATCTGCTCCACAAGCTGGGGGAAGGGGCAGTGGTGCTGGGATCGGTGCCGGAAGCCGGCAAGGTCAGCCTGGTGGCTGCCTTTAGCCCTGCTGTGCAGCAACTTGGCCTGAAGGCGGGATCCTTCATCGGCGAGATTGCCAAACTCACCGGAGGGGGCGGCGGCGGACGGCCCAACTTGGCCCAAGCTGGGGGCAAACAGCCGGAGAAATTGGCAGAGGCTTTGCAGGTGGCCCGGGAGCGGTTGCAAGCGGAGCTGATCTCGCGCTAGGGGAGCGAAGCCCTTTTGAGCACCAACAGGCCGTCCATCAGCCACTACAGTCTGTTCAGTTTAGGGTGAGACACTCGGGCTATAGAGAGAAGCCTTCTGGCCGCGTATGGGGTTATGGGTTTAGTGTCCTAGTTTGAATCGAAATGACTATAAATCTTCGGCCAGTGGGGTTTCCGACATGTCTTCCAGGCTCAGTTGCACCTGCCGCTGCAGCGCCTGAATCGCTTGGTATTCCTGCTGGATGCCGGCCTGGTACTGGGCGGCCAGGGCAGTGTTGCCTTCGGAAAAGGCTTGATCCCACAGTTGGGTCCAGTAGCGGTAGCGCTTCTGGCGAATTTCCAGCTCCATGTTGGCAATGGCGGCCCGCACCACCATCTGCGGACGCATCAGAGCTACGCGGGTGTTTTCGTCCAGCCAAAGCAGATGGCTGAGGCGCTCGTTGAGCTGCTCATCTTGGGCACAGAGGGTGCGCAAAGCCGTCAGCAAAGTCTCTCCCCGCTCTTCCAGCTCCGGCTGTGCCGAGATCAGTTCCAAGATCCGCTGCCACAGCTCCCGGTGGGGGCGAAAGCTAAATTGCAGCTCCCGCTCCAGCAAAGTTTGCCGAATTTCGCGGCGATACTCGCCAAAATGCAGAAAGATCTGCAAAAGATGGGACTCCGACTGCAAGAGTTTGGATCCCTTATTGAGGGAAGGTTGCTGGGGTTTGGCCCAGCGGTACTGCCGCACGGCTCGGCGCAGGTCTTCTTCCAAATCTCGACTGAGGCGACCATTGCCGCGGCTGAGCAATTCTGCCACTTTGTGCAAATACAAAGAGCGCCATTGTCCACCCAAACCGGCCAGCAGTTGCACAAGGGCTTGACGGGCCTGCTGAAAATCGGTGGCCCGGCTCAGATCCCGACCGGCCAGCACCTGTTCAATTCGCCAATCCAGCCACAGGGGGGCCTGCTCAATCAGGGTTTGCAGTTCAGCAACCGCTGGTGTCAGCGGGGCGGAGCCCCTGTGCTCCCGCAAAAATTCGTCGGCATCTTTGCCCTCAGGAAGGGTGAGAATGCGCAGCTCAATTTCTCCGCGCCGCGCTTGTTCTTCAACGGCTTCAATGGCTCGGTTGGCGGCGTTCAAACCGGCCCGATCCGCATCAAAATTGAGGATCAGCCGCTTCGACTGGGTGTAGCGCAGCAGGGTCTTCACCTGGTGGGGTGTCAAAGCAGTGCCCATGGCCGCTACAGCATAGGCAACTCCCGCCTGATGCAGGGCGATGACATCGAAGTAGCCTTCCACCACCAGGACTTGATCGGCCTTGGCAATGGCATCGCGGGCAAAGTTGAGGCCATAGACCACCTGGCTTTTGTTGAAGAGCTCTGTTTCTGGAGAGTTGAGGTACTTGGGCTGTCCTGACTCCCCCAAGGCTCTGCCGGCAAACCCGATCACCCGCCCCTGCACATCGAAAATGGGCAGCATGATCCGGTTGCGAAAGCGGTCGTAGTGGCCGGATCCCTGCTGGCGGGGAACCAGCAATCCAGCCTCTTCTAAAAGTTTGACCGGTTGGCGCTTGTGGTTGACCAAGTATTCGTAGAGAGATTGCCAGCCGGGGGGAGCAAAGCCGATTTGAAATTTTTGCAAAGTTTCTTCGCTCAGGTGGCGGCTGTGCAGGTACTGGCGGGCGGCGGATCCTAGCTGGGATCGGAGGGCATGCCGATAAAAATCGGCAGCCATGGCCAAAATCTCCAGCAGCTTTTCCCGGTGGGAGAGCTCCCGCTCATCAAGGGATCCCAAGGGCTGTGTCTCGGTGTGGCGAGTGGGCAGAGGTATGTGGTATCGCCGCGCCAAGTGGCGCACGGCCTCAGCAAAGGAGAGATGCTCGGTCTGCATGACAAAGCGCAGCACATCTCCCCCTGCCCCGCAGGAGAAGCACTTGTAGATCTGCTTGCTGGGGCTGACCTGAAAACTGGGTTTGTGGTCGTTGTGGAAAGGGCAAAGCCCAACGAAGTTCTTTCCCTGCTTGCGCAGCACCACTTTTTCGGCCACCACTTCCACGAGGTCGGCCTTTTGGCGCACCAACTGAATGAAATCGGGGGGCAGACCGCTCATGGCTTCGGGGGATCCTGACCTTATAGTAGCCGGGGGAAACTCGACAGGCTGTCTTTTGACCTGGCCCAACGGGCTTGGGACAATAAGCCAGCTTTGTTCGCGTTAGCGGTGCAAAGCACGAAGGCTAGTTTTGGGTCAATCTCTGAGATGAAAATGCGAATGATCAACCTTTTTATAGGGCTTTTGTTGGCAGTCTCTGCCCTCTTTTTAGGCCCGCAAATGGCTTCTGCTGAGCCTGATTTGGCCTTGGGAGCCAAGGTCTTTCAGGCCAAATGTGTGGGTTGTCACTTGAACGGGCGCAACACTTTGGTGGCAGCGAAAAACCTTTCTCTGGCGGCTCTTCATGAGTACCACGTAGACACCCCTGAGCTGATCCAGGCCCAAGTGAGAAACGGCAAAGGGGCCATGCCGGCTTTTGCCAAGATTCTCAAGCCGGAGGAGATCGAGGCGGTGGCGGCCTACGTTTTGGATCGCGCTGAGCACAACTGGAGTAGAGGCTAGTGTCCAAAGAGAAGACTCAAGATCCAGCCTTGCTGCAGGAAAGCCCGGCGGAGCGGCTGCCTCACGAGCAGGGATGTGAAGGGAAGGGGTCCCGCCGCAAAATCTTGTCGGTTGGCGTGGGATCCCATGGCTTGGTGGCGGTGGGCATTTCCGCCCATGGGGTGGTGGCCATCGGCGTGGTGACTCACGGCATCCTCTCTATCGGCCTGGTGGCTATGGGAGCGCTCTCGTTCGGGCTGGTGTCGATGGGTTTGGCCAGCGCCGGCCTGGTGTCGATGGGCCTAGCCAGTTGGGGACAGCACAGCATGAGCGTAACGGAATCCCACGGATCCCATCGCCATCCTTAGAGGTCTTGGCGAATGGCTCTGCATTTTCTGCACAGTTTTGTAAGGAGCATTGGCAATGTTCAGTCTGCAAAGTTACTTGACCCTGGCCAAGAAATCTCTGCTGGCTTTGGGCATGAGCTTTTTGCCTCTTTCTTCCGCTTGGGCTCATGTCACCGTCCATCCCAAAGAAGCCCCGGCGGGCAGCTATGCTAAGCTCACCTTTCGCGTGCCCCATGGATGTGATGGATCCCCGACCGTTCGCCTGCGGGTGCAGATCCCAGAGGGATTCGTCTCTGTGAAGCCGATGGTGCATCCCCTGTGGAAAATCGAGACGGTGAAAAGGCCGCTGCAGACCCCTTATGAGTCGCATGGGAAGATGATTACCGAAACGGTTGCCGAGGTGATCTGGAGCGGCGGCTCGCTGCCCGATGAGTTCATGGATGAGTTCAGCATCAGCCTCAAGCTGCCGAATCGCCCCGGTGAGGTCATCCCCATCCCAGTGATTCAGGAGTGCGAGCAGGGCATGTACCGCTGGATTCAGGTGGCTCAGCCTGGCGAGGATCCCAACAGTTTGCCGGAGCCGGCTCCGCTGCTGAAGCTGACAGGTGGAGACAGTGGACATGGGCACGGCCACGGGCATGGACATGGGCATGGTCACGGTACCCGCTAAGCGGTCTGCTTAGGAGCATGTTTCATCCCAAAAGGGGTTTTGCTTGGATTTGGTCTGGGATCCTCTGCGCCTTGCTGTGGGTGGCCGGGATCCAGCCCGTTTTTGCCCATGCCAGCTTGCTATCCACCTTCCCGGAGGATGGGGCAGTGTTGCAGGAAGCTCCGGCCCAGGTGCGGCTTGTTTTCAATGAGCCGGTGCAGATCACACAGCTCCAGGTTTTAGACAGCAACGGACGAGCTCTGCCCTTGGAAAATCGGGTGACCAGGGGTGAGGCACCGCAGGGGGATTTGCCGCAGGGGATCCCCGAGGGAGTTTACATCGTCAGTTGGCGGGCCATTTCTGCCGATTCTCATCCGGTAAGCGGTTCGTTTGTTTTCCTGGTGGGAGCGGATCCGGAGCGAGTTCAGACGGTGAGGGCGACCCAGCTTCAAGGAAGGGATCCCTTGTACTGGCCGCTGGTGGGGGTACGCTGGGGGATCTACTTGGGCAGCCTTTTTGTGGTGGGGGTGCTGGGCTGGTGGCGACTGTTGCGGGGGCAGCGGAGCAGTTTCGCCGATTCTGATCGCGTCAGCGGGGCGGAGCCCTTATCTTGGGCTTTTGCGACAGCTTGGATCACCCTCAGCTTGACCGCGGTGGCCTTCGGTTTGCATTTGGCCCAGCTTTACCCCCACTTCAATGGGCGAGAGCTGCTGGGTGTGGTGCTCTCTCCCTATGGTTGGGGTACAGGGCTGCGGCTGGTGGGGCTGGGGATCCTGATCTGGGCCTGTGAGGGAGGTGCCGTCTGGGCCAGCGGTATGGGGTCGGTGTTGGTGCTCGGCTCCTTTTTGCCCATTGGCCATGCTCTCACCAGTGAGCATCCGATGGGGACAATGGCGCTGCTGGGGCTGCATCTGGCCGGTTCAGCTTTCTGGTTGGGAGGGTTGTGGGGGCTGGAGCGCCTGCTGGGCAAGGAATCTGCTCCCTACCCATCTGTAGGCATCATCCAACGGTTTTCTGACGTGGCCACCTGGGCAGTGCCCGGACTAATCCTGGCAGGGGTGGGAATGGGTGGGATCCACCGCGGCTGGGACTGGGATCATCCGTATGGGCAGTATCTCTGGGCCAAGCTGCTGCTGGTGCTGATGATGGTGGGGCTGGGCGCCCACAACAAGTTTCGGCTGGTGCCGGCATTGCAACAGGGTGGGCAGACGGTGGGCCGGTCGCTGCGCCGGATCGTCCGCCTGGAGTTGGTGGGGCTGATGCTGGTGCTGGCCTTGACCAGCTTCCTGGTGGCCCAGGCTCCTCCCAGTAATGGAAGGCACGGCATGGGAGCCCCACTGGAGTCGGGCTTGCAGACCAGTTGTGAAGAGCGCTTGAACTGGCCGGAAGGCAGCCTGCACCTGAAGATTCTGCCCTGTCGTCCTGGGGAAAATCAAATTCGGGCTGAGGTGAAGGGAGTCCCGGCTCAGGAATTGACCCTTGGGTTTTCCCTGCCAGAACAGGGGATCCCCCCTCTACGCCGTACTGTAGCGCCGGATAGGCCTGGCCAATTTGTGGTGGAAAATGTGCCTCTGGCCCTGGCGGGGGAATGGCAGATCGAGGTGAGACTGCTGATCAGCGATTTTGAAGAGCGGCGAGGTCGGATCGCGGTTTCTCTCTGACTGAATTGTTACAGACATTGAAGATCGCGAAAAGAAAAAGCAGAAAAAGACCCTGGATAGGAGCTGTGGGTTGCTCCGCCCAAGGGTGTCGGCCTGTGGCAGAATCGAGCCAGCTCGTAGTGGCAAAAGGCTGCGCCGCTCAGGGACTGACTTGGCCATGGAAGACAAGATCAGAGCGGGAAGTGTGCTCAGGGGACGCTATCGCATTCTCCATCCCCTCGGGGAAGGGGGATTTGGCATAACCTACAAGGCGGTGGATCAAGACACCTTCGATAGCCCCTGCGTCGTCAAGCGCCTTCGCCCCCTCTCCACGGATCCTTATACACTGGCCACGGCTCGCAAGCTCTTTGAACGGGAAGCCAAGGTTCTCAACCGGCTCAACCACTTCGACCAAGTGCCCCGCCTTTTGGCCCACTTCGAGCAGGATCAGGATTTTTACTTGGTGCAAGAGTTTGTTGCCGGGCATGATCTCAGCCAGGAGCTGATCCCGGGCAAGCCGCTGAGCGAGGCCGAGGTTTTGAAACTGTTGTGGGATATTTTGGAGATCCTGCGCCATGTACACGCCCACCAGATCGTCCATCGGGATATCAAGCCGGCCAACCTGATGCGCCGCGATGCCGATGGCAAGTTGGTGTTGATCGACTTTGGGGCAGTCAAGGAAGTGGGGCGGTTGGTCAGCCATGCCCCCGGCCAAACTCAGTTGGCGACGGTGATTGGCTCGGTTGGCTACATGGCGCCCGAACAGCTCAACGGCAAGCCCCAGCCCTGCAGCGACCTGTACTCCGTAGGGGTGCTGGCCATCCAAGCCCTCACCGGTCGTCCTCCCCATAAGATCCGGGATGATCCCCGCACCGGCCAACTGCTCTGGCGGGATTTGGTTCAGGTCAGCGAGGAGCTGGCCGAGATTTTGGATCGCCTGATCTGCCCCCACTGGCAAGAGCGCTTCCAGTCCGCTGCTGAAGTGTTGGAGGCGCTGCGGCCCCTGTTGCCTTTTCCCCAAGAGGCGACGCTCGGCGATGTTTCGGTGGATCAGGTTTTGGTGACGCGCCTGTTGGCCCGCGCACAGGAGAAAGCTCGCCAAGGGGATTTCCAGGGGGCGATTGCCGACTGCACGTTGGCCATTCAATTGGATCCCCAAAACAGCCGCGCCTACAGCCAGCGGGGCAGCGCCCGCTACAAAAGTGGGGACTTGGCAGGGGCCATCGCAGATTACACCCAAGTTATTCAACTGGCAGGGGATGCCCGCGCCTATTTCAACCGCGGCATTGCTCGCTACCGGCTGGAGGACTACGAGGGAGCTGTTGCCGACTACACCCAGGCTCTCGGCCTCAACCCGCAATGGGCGGTGGCCTACTACAACCGTGGCAATGCTTACCGGCAACTCAATCAGCAGCAGCAGGCCATCGAAGACTATTCGCGGGCCATTGAGCTCAACCCGGAAGATGTGCGGGCCTATTTCAACCGCGGCGTGGTGCGCGGCCATCTGGGAGATGCGCAGGGGGCAGCAGCCGATTTTTCCGAGGTGATCAAGCGGGACCCTCAGGACGGGGAAGCCTACTTCAACCGGGGAGTGGCGCGGGTCCAGTTGTCAGATTTGCAAGGGGCCGTCGAGGACTACACCCAAGCGCTGCAGTTGGATCCTCGCCACGGCAAAGCCTATTACCACCGGGGCCTGGCCCGGCAAGCGTTGGGGGATCCCCAAGGGGCCGTTGAAGATTTTTCTCAGGCCCTATCCCTACGGTCTGCTGAGGCCACTGAGCTACCTGAGGCAGAGGCGGCAGCCCAGGCGGATCTCTACTTGCAGCGGGCCATGGCCTACCTGAGCAGCAACACCCTGGAGCCGGCGCTGGCCGATTGTGAACAGGCTCTCCGTCTGGATCCCAACCTGTCGCGGGCCTATCTCTGCCGGGGCTTGGCTCGCCAGGGGCTGGGGGATCCCGGCGGCGCTCTGGCAGACTTCAACCGCGCCCTGGAGCTGGATCCCCAGATGGCCAAAGCCTACCTCAACCGAGGCATTGCCCACCTGGACTTGGGCAACATTGAAGCGGCTTTGTCCGACTTGAACCAGGCCATTGCTTTGGATCCCCAAGATGCCAGTGCCTACAGCAGCCGCGGGCGAATCCATTGGCTGTTGGGGGATCCCCTAGCGGCTCTGCAGGATTACACGGCTGCCCTGGAGCGGGATCCGCAGAACCCTCAGCTCTACTTCAACCGCGGCCAACTCCATGTTGAGCGGGAAGATTGGCCGGCAGCCTGTGAGGACTTCTCGCAGGTGTTGCAGTGGGCGGCGAGGCCTGGGATCCCACGCGGGCCGGAGCTGCTGGTTAATGCCCATCTGCGCCGCGGTATGGCACGGCAACGGTTGGGGGATTGGCAGGGAGCGCTGGCCGATTTCGACCAAGCTCTGCAAGGGGATCCTCAGTCGGGCTTGGCTTATTTCCATCGCGGCCAAGTGCGGGCTGCTCTGGGAGATGGGCTGGGGGCCATCCAGGATTACCACCAGGCTTTGGCGCTGGGGGTGGCAGTGGCCGAGGCGGATATCCGCCGAGATCTGGCGCGGGCCCAAATCCAGACGGGAGATCTGCAGGCGGCCTTGGAGCAGTTGAACGAGGCGGTGCGCTTGCAGCCGGAACGGCGGGATCTGCGCCAAGAGCGAGCTGAGTTGTGCCGACAGCTGGGCCGGTGGCCAGAGGCCATTGCCGACTACGACGAGGTGTTGCGGCAGGATCCTCAGGACTGGACGGCTTGGCTGGGACGGGGCATGGCCCATGGACAGGTGGGCAACTGGGATTCCGCCATTCAGGATCTCAGCCGGGTTTTGCAGCAGGATCCTGACCACAGGGAAGCGCTGTGGCACCGCGCACAGGCCCTGCAGCAGTTGGGTCAGACCGAAGCGGCCTTGCAAGATCTAAACCGTCTGCTGCAGCGGGATCCCCAACACAGGATGGCCCGCTTGGCCCGCGGCTCTCTGTTGTTGGCGTTGGCGGTGCGCGGCACCGATGGCCCTACCAACCGTGCGGAGCAGGATCGCGTCAGCGGGACGGAGTCCTTGGAGCTGGGGTACTACGCGCAGGCTGAATCCGACTTCGACCAAGTCATCCAGGAAGAGGCCCAAGACGGGGAACAGTCCCGGCAGCTCTATCTGGAGGCCCACCTGAAGCGGGCCCAAGTCCGCCGCCTGCGCCACAACCTGGAGGGGGCAATAGCCGATTGGGATCGGGTCTTGGAGCTGGCCAGCCCAGGGGATCCAGAAGTGCTGGTCACCGAAGCCCTGTTGTATCGGGGCTTGTGTCGCCAAGAGAGGGGGGATCTGGCTGGGGCGTTGGCCGATTTCACGGCGCTGATCCAGCAGCAACCGCAGGCTTCTCAGGCTTTTGCTTTGCGGGCAAGGGTGCATCTGGCTTTGGGGGATCAAGAGGCGGCATTGGCGGATCTCAACCAAGCTCTGAGCCTCGACCAGAACTGGGGGGTGGCCGATGCTGCCCTGGCCTACCGTCAACGGGGGGATCTACACCGGCAGGCCAATTGCCCTGAGCTGGCCATTGCCGACTACACGCAGGCCCTGGCCTTGAACCCCCAGGAGCACTCTGCTTTGCTCCACCGAGCTCTCCTGTGGGATGGCGAGGGACAGACGGACAAAGCGATAGAAGACTACACCCGACTGCTGCAACTGGAGCTGGATCCCCAGGAGCGGGTCTGGGTTTTGAACAACCGCGGCTGGGCCTACGCCCAACAGGGGGATTTCTCAGCGGCCATCCGCGACTACACCCAAGCCATCATGCTCCACCCTGCTGACGCGAAGGAGGGGGATCCCTGCCACCTCAAGGCCCACCTCAACCGCGCCCTGGCCCGGACTGCCCTTGGGGATTGGCAGAGAGCCTGCCAGGATTTCCAGGCTGCCCTCCAGATGCAAGGGTACGAAGGTCGGCTTTTGGAAGACGTTATCGCTAGTTATTTCAAAATAGGTTGAGACACTTCCCAAAGGCTCCGCGCCGTCGCCGCGGCCACCTCCAACCTCTCTTAGAAATCGATGGGATTTGAATGGACAGTTAGAGGGATCGGCTCAAGCCTCCTCCGCCACTTCTCCCGTCTCGGGCCGCAGCAGCGGAAAGGCAATGACATCGCGAATGCTGGGAGCGTCGCACAGCAGCATTGTCAAGCGGTCGATCCCCACGCCCAGGCCACCTGTGGGGGGCAGGCCATATTCCAAGGCGGTGAGAAAGTCTTCATCCAGAAAATGGGCCTCTTCATCGCCGGCTGCCTTCAGGGCTGCCTGGGCCTCCAGCCGCTGCCGCTGATCCACCGGATCGGTGAGCTCGGAGTAGGCGTTGGCCGTCTCCCGCCCAACGATGAACAGCTCGAAGCGCTCGGCCAACCCCGGTTTGCTGCGGTGGGGCTTGGTGAGGGGACACACCTCCAGGGGATAGTCCAGAACAAAGGTGGGCTGGCGCAGGCGGCTCTCGCAGCAGTGCTCAAAGGCTTTGACCAGCAACTGGCCGGGGGAGTCCTGGGGTGAGAGATTGGGGATCCCTTGGGCGGCCAAGGCCGGCAAGAGCTCTTCAGGGCATCCCTTTTCCACATCGATGAAAATGCCAGTGGCCTCCTCCACCAGCTCCTGCATCGTCACCCGTCGCCAGGGAGGGGTGAGGTCGATGGCTTCCCCTTGGTAGGTGAGCTGCAGGGATCCCCGCACCGCCAGGGCGGCGTTGCAGACCAGGGTTTCCGTCAGCTCCATCATGGTGTGGTAGTCGGCGAAGGCTTGATAGGCCTCTAGAGAGGTGAACTCCGGGTTGTGGCGGGTGGAGATGCCTTCGTTGCGAAAGACCCGCCCAATTTCATAGACTCGCTCGATCCCGCCCACCACCAGCCGCTTCAGGTGCAGCTCGGTGGCAATGCGCAAGTAGAGATCCAGATCCAGGGCGTTGTGGTGGGTGATGAAGGGCCGCGCCTCCGCCCCGCCGGGGATCACCTGCAACACTGGCGTCTCAATTTCCACAAAACCTCGCTCTTCCAGAGTCTGCCGCAGGGAGCGGATGATCTGGGCGCGGTCGAGCAAGGTCTGCTTGACCTCAGGGTTGACGATGAGATCGACGTAGCGCTGGCGGTAGCGTTTCTCCACATCCCGCAGGCCGTGCCACTTGTCCGGCAGCGGCAACAGCGCCTTGGTTAGCACCTGGTACTCGTCCACCCGCACCGACAATTCCCCTTTTTCGGTGCGCTTGAGGCAGCCCTTGGCCCCCAGCCAATCGCCCACGTCGATGAGCTTGTCCAAGTTCTTGAAGGCCAACTCCCCCATATGCTCCGTCAGCCGTTGCTTCTCCAGGTAAAGCTGGATGGTGCCGGAGCGATCCTGAAGGGTAAAGAAAGCCAGCTTGCCCATGACCCGCCGCGCCCGGATCCGCCCGGCCACCGCCACCTGCACATCCTCCCGCTCGCCGCCGGGCTCTAGGTCGGCAAATTGCTCCTGCAGCTCGGCAGCCAGATGGGTAACAGGGAAAGAATAGGCGTAAGGCGGGATCCCTTGTTCCCGCAGGTGTTGGGCTTTTTCCAGGCGGGCGGCCCGTTGGGCGGCTTCGCTGCTGCTGGGGAGGGTAGACATGGCGGTGGATAGGCAATGGACAATGGAAGCTCCGTTAGGGACGGGATTTTTCAGGCTTCCGGCGGCGCGATCGCGTTAGCGGGACGGAGTCCTTTCGCGTTAGCGGGACGGAGTCCTTTGCCGTGGGAACGCAGCAGCTCCAAAAGGGCTTCGGCCCGTTGGCGTTCTGCCTCAGCGCGCTGTTGTTCCAGAGCAGCCTTTTCTTCGCCGGTGGGCAAAACCTGCCCCTCCCGATCACACCAGCGTAGCCATTCGGTATTCACGACCTCAAAGGATCGCTGCCAGAGGGTTAAGCCCAGCCCGATCGCGTTAGCGGGACGGAGTCCTTTCGCGTTAGCGGGACGGAGTCCTTTCGCGTTAGCGGGACGGAGTCCTTTCGCGTT
>NZ_JANSIB010000002.1:18181-49189 GCF_047461895.1 Synechococcus sp. R55.8
GTCCTTTCGCGTTAGCGGGACGGAGTCCTTTCGCGTTAGCGGGACGGAGTCCTTTGTCCTCCAGCCATGTGGACGCGAAGGGGACAAACTCACCTCCCCGCCGCTGAAAAAGGGCCAGAGGGGATCCCTGGAGTTCCCTTAGTTGCCGCAAGGGAGAGGCTACGCCCGCTGTGCGATCGTAGACCGCGTAGTAGCTGACGCCGGCGCGGGCATAGTCTTTGCGTTTGCGGCCCAGCTCTTCCCCTTTGCGCTTGGAGACAATCTCAATGACCACATCCGGCGGCTTACCCATCTCCCAGACCAGGTAGGTGCGATCTTCCTTGCGCTCAAAGCTGGCGGGGGGAGCCACCTCCAGGCTGAGCGTCACATCGGGCATCAGGGGAGGCAGTTTGAGGGCATAGAACAGACCGACATTGGCCGTGGCCAAAAAGGGGATCGGTTCCCCGGTGTCTTTGGCCTTGGGCTGGAATGAGGTGTAGAGGGCACCGGTGAGCAGGCGCTGCAGCTTCTCCGAGTGAATGCTGTCCACAGGCTCATCGTCCTCGATGACCAGGTCACTAATATCCGGTGGCTCTGGCAGAGGAAATGCCGCCTCCGGCATCGAGGGCTGGACTGGGCTGGAGGGTGCGGAAACCATGCTCACCGGGATCCCTTGCTGGTGTTGCTAACTACGGACTAGGGCTCAGCTAAGGCTGCTGAGCTGTTTGCCCAGCAGGCGTAGCCTTTTTCGAGGGTAACAAAAGTTTTCGGGAACATGATGGACATGCCACCGAAGCAGCGGATGCCGATCGCGTTAGCGGGACGGAGTCCAATCGCGTTAGCGGGACGGAGTCCTTGCTTGGCCTTTGGAGATAGGCGCAGCAGAGCCCAGCAGCCGGCGACGGGTGGAAGGCAAGGGGATGTTCACTCTGCGCTCTGGGAACCGGGCACAGCCACCAGCAGGGCTTCCAACACCCGCTGCACCCGACTCAGGCGCAGGCCGTGATCCGACAACACAGGGCTGTTGGGGATGATGGCGTGGCGAAACCCCAGTTTGCTGGCTTCTTTCAAGCGCTGCTCCAACTGGGCCACCGGGCGCACCTGCCCCCCCAGTCCCACCTCGCCAATCAGGACTGTAAAAGGATCCACTTGGCGATCCCGGAAGCTGGCGGCCACGGCCACTGCTACCCCCAAGTCGGCAGCTGGCTCGGCTACCTGAATGCCGCCGGCAGAGGCGATGTAAGCATCGTATTTGGAAAGCGGGATCCCCACCCGTTTTTCCAGCACAGCCAAGATCTGCAAAAAGCGGTTGATTTCAATGCCGGTGGAGGTGCGGCGGGGGGAGCTGTAGCTGGTGGGGCTGACTAGGGCCTGCACTTCCACCACCAGAGGACGGGTGCCCTCGCAGGCAACGATGGTGGCTGTTCCGGGCATGGCCTGATCCCGGCTACTCAAAAAAAGCTGCGAGGGGTTCTCCACCTCCACCAAGCCAGAGGCGGTCATCTCAAAAACACCCATTTCCTGGGCTGCCCCAAAGCGGTTTTTGACGGCGCGCAATAGGCGGTGGCTTTGGAAGCGATCCCCCTCAAAGTACAAGACCGTGTCCACCAAATGCTCCAGCACCTTCGGCCCGGCCAGGGATCCGTCTTTGGTAACATGGCCTACAATCAGCAGAGCCACCCCCAGTTTTTTGGCCAGCCGCATTAACAGGCCGGTGCATTCCCGCACCTGGGAAACGGATCCCGGCGCCGAGGTGAGTTGCCCCCAGAAGATGGCTTGGATGCTGTCGATCACCGCCACCTGCGGTTGCAGAGCCTGGATCTCCGCCACGATGGCCTCCAGGTCGGTCTCGGCCAAGAGGTAGAGCTGCTCGCTTTCCACCCCCAGCCGCTCGGCGCGTAGCTTGATCTGCTGGGCTGATTCTTCCCCCGACACGTATAAGATGGGCCCGCTCTTGGCCAGGTGGGCAGCGCTCTGCAGCAGCAGGGTGCTCTTGCCAATGCCCGGATCCCCGCCAATCAACACCAGGGATCCCGGCACAATGCCACCTCCCAACACCCGGTCAAACTCGCCATAGCCGGAGGAGAGGCGAGGGTGGCGATCTGAGGAGACCTGGGAGAGGGGGAGGGCCGACCGGGGGATCCCATTGGCGCGGTTGGACCTAGGAGCGAGGGCTTGGGCCCGTGGGGACTTGGCCGCTGGGGCGACGACCACTTCCGTCAGGGTGTTCCAGGCGCCGCAATGGTCGCAGCGGCCCAAAAACTTGGCATAGCGCTCGCCGCACTGGCTGCACTCCCAGACGGTTTTGGCCTTGGCCATAGCCGGGGACTCCTAGGCCTGGGGAGCAGCGGCGACAGGGAGGGGCACCTCCGGCAAGACCAGGGATCCGCACTGGGCGTGGTGGCGCAGCAGATGGTCGCAGAGGACCAGGGCCACCATCGCCTCCACCATCGGCACTGCCCGCGGCAAGACACAGGGATCGTGGCGTCCCCGCGCCGCCAAAACCGTCTCTTGCCCATTGAGGGTGACGGTGTTTTGAGGCTGGCGAATGGTGGCAGTGGGCTTAAAGGCTACCCGCAGGACGATGTCTTCGCCGTTGCTGATGCCCCCCTGGATGCCGCCGGAGCGGTTGCTGCGGGTGCGCCAGCCGCCGGGGGTCATGTAAAACTCGTCGTTGTGCTGCTTGCCCGTCAGGTAGGTGCCGGCAAACCCCGAGCCAATCTCAAACCCCTTGCTGGCTGGCAGGGACATCACCGCCTTGGCCAAATCGGCCTCCAGCTTGTCGAACACCGGGGATCCCAGTCCGCGGGGCACGTTGCGGGCCACACATTCCACCACACCCCCTAGGGAATCCCCCTCCCGCGCCGCCTCTTCGATTTTTTGGATCATCGCTGCTGCCGCTTCTGGATCGGGGCAACGGACGATGTTGGCTTCCACCTGCTCTGCCGTCACCGAAGCGGGATCCACCTGGGCTTCCACGTCTTTTACCCGCTGCACGTAGGCCAGGATCTCCACCCCTGCCGCTAGGCGCAGGATCTTCTTGGCAATGGCCCCGGCAGCCACCCGGCCAATGGTTTCTCGCGCTGAGGCCCGTCCGCCCCCCTGCCAGTTGCGGATGCCGTACTTGGCCTGGTAGGTGGCATCGGCATGGGAAGGGCGGAAGGTGGTGGCCATCTCCTGGTAGTCCTGGGGGCGGGCATCCTGGTTGCGCACCAGGATGTGGATGGGGGTGCCCAGCGTAAAGCCCTGAAAAACCCCGGAGAGGATCTGGCAGCGATCCGCTTCCTGGCGGGGCGTCGTGATGGGGCTCTGGCCAGGACGCCGCCGATCCAGCTCTGCCTGAATGTCGGCCTCGCTCAAGGGCAGCCGCGGCGGGCAGCCATCCACCACCACCCCCACCGCCCCCCCGTGGGACTCGCCATAGGTGGTCACGCAAAACAGGACACCGAAGGAGTTGCCGTTGGCCATGGGATCCCCAAGCAAGAAGCCGTTACTCGCAGGCGGCTGGGAGAGACTGTTTTCTATTCTGCACTAGGGGAGTGGCGGGCAGTGCGGTGCAGCTGGCGGCAGCCGGCAATTCCCCGCAACACCAGGTGGGGATCCCAGCGCAGCTCTGGGTCAAGCGGGCCCAAGTGAGGGTGGAGCCACTTCCCATCCCCGCCGGTCAGCAGCAGGGGGCCTTGGGGAAAGCGGCGACGCCAGTCGGCAATGAACTCGCGCAAGCCAGCCAAGAGGGTGTGGAGGATGCCGCTGCGGATGGCAGCCACGGTGTCGTTGGCCCAGCGAGGGGGCAAGGGATCCTGCGGATCCCACTGCACTTTGGGCAGCAGGGCTGTGTGATCAGCCAACGCCTGCGCCTGCAACCCCAGGCCGGGCAAGATGGCCCCTCCCACCAGGGATCCTTCAGAGTCAGCTCCTGTGAGGGTCAGGGCAGTACCCGCGTCGATGACCAAACAGGGCCAGCCGTAGTGGATCCCAGCAGCCCACAGGGCCAAGGCCCGATCCAGCCCCAACCCCGGGTAGGGATCCCGCAGCGGCACCTGCGACAGCTCCAACTGATGCACCCAGGGCGATGCTGGCGGCAGGGGGGCAGAGCCCACAGGAGCCAGCCACAGCTCTGTCTGCTGCGGCCAGGACAAGGGCTGGTGAGCAGGAAACCGCTCCACCTTCACCAGGGTCTCCTCCACAAACCAACCCCAGCGCACGTGAGTGTTGCCCAGCACGGCTGCCAGCCACTCACGACAACAGTGCGAAGCGTTGAGATCTGCCCCCTCCTCAAAACTCATGCAACAGCTCTGCCTCCACGCGAAACAGCTCCACCGGCTGGTCGGCAGGGATCCCGGCCAACCTCTTAGCGGTAGCAAGCTGCCATTCTGTCGTCAAAGCCTCTCCCGGCAGCAACACCGCTCCCCGGGTTCCAGAGCGGACAAATAGGCCCATGCGGGTGGGATCCACCTGCTCCACAGCGGCAAAAGGACTCCGTCCCGCCGACGCAATGGGCACTACCCGCCGCACAATGGCTACCTGAATGGAGGCCGACTCCAGCTCCCCGGGTTGCAGAGGTACGTAGCGCCAATCGCGGGTGACTGCCCCCACCGCCGCCCGGATGGTGGCCCTGGCCAGGTCCTCGCCGCTGGGATCCAAGCTGCCCCAGCAGCCACGGGGCCGACCCTCTGTACTCACCGTTACAAAAACCCCCGCAGAGCGCCGCCAGTGGGGCGGGATCTCCTCTGGAGGTGGCAGCACCTGGCCGGTGGCGAAGTAGTAGGCAATGGCCTGACGCGCCAGCGCCGGCAGGGTGTCAGGGAGAGGTTGTCGCCGGCTGGGAGAGGGGATCCCTTCTGAATCGGACTCCGTCCCGCCAGTGCGATCCCGTAAGCGGTGCGAGGCACCCATGGACTCCGGCGGAGGAACAGGGGCAGTTGTCTCAGAAGGCTGCGGCAGGGATCCCGTCCACAAGCCCAGCCCCGCAGCCAGGAGCAGGCCGATCGCGTTAGCGGGACGGAGTCCTTGAAGACCCAGCAATCGAACCGTGAAGTGAACTCGGCAGGTGGACACCAGAGGGGATCCGTTGGGGGTCACAACAAAGGAAGAGAAGATTCTCAGCCGTACTCTAGAAGCTACGTCCCCGCTGCTGCAAATACTTGAAAACGGTGTTTAGATCCTTGTCGCCGCGCCCAGAACAGTTGACCACTACCCGTTGCTGGGATCCGAGCTGTGGGGCCAAAGTTTTCAGGTAGGCCAGCGCATGGGCCGTCTCCAGCGCGGGGATGATCCCTTCCAGCCGCGACAGCAGCAGCAACGCCTCTACGGCCTCATCATCGGTGGCAGCGTAGTACTCGGCTCGTCCAATTTCTTTCAGATAGCTGTGCTCGGGCCCTACACCGGGGTAATCCAAGCCGGCGCTGATGGAGTGGGCCTCCTGCACCTGACCTTCTTCATCCTGCAGCAGGTAGCTCATCGCCCCGTGCAAGACCCCGATGCGACCGCGGTTGAGGGTAGCGGCGTGGCGGGGCGTGTGCAGCCCTTCTCCGGCAGCTTCGATGCCGATCAGTCGCACCCCTGGATCCCGGACAAACTCGTTGAACAGCCCCAGCGCGTTGGATCCACCCCCCACACAGGCCAGCAACACATCCGGCAGCCCTC
The DNA here is from genome assembly GCF_047461895.1 of Synechococcus sp. R55.8. Taxonomy (NCBI): domain Bacteria; kingdom Bacillati; phylum Cyanobacteriota; class Cyanophyceae; order Synechococcales; family Synechococcaceae; genus Synechococcus; species Synechococcus sp. R55.8. The sequence continues at coordinate 23,807 of NZ_JANSIB010000002.1, forward strand.
CCCATTTTTCCTGGCACTGCTGCCGCGTCTCCTGGCCAATGACATCGTGAAAGGCCCGCACCAGCTTCGGGTAAGGGTGGGGCCCCGCCACCGTGCCGATGACGTAGTGGGTGGTCTCCACGTTGGTTACCCAGTCGCGGATGGCCTCGGAGAGGGCGTCTTTGAGGGTGCGCGTGCCCGATTCCACTCCCCGCACCTCAGCACCCAGCAGGCGCATTCGCTGCACGTTGGGGGCCTGCCGCTCCATATCCAGTGCCCCCATGTAGATAACGCATTCCAGCCCAAAACGGGCGCACACGGTTGCCGTGGCCACCCCATGTTGCCCGGCGCCGGTCTCGGCGATCACCCGCCGCTTGCCCATGCGCACCGCCAGCAGCACTTGGCCAAGGGCGTTGTTGATCTTGTGGGCGCCGGTGTGGTTGAGATCTTCCCGCTTCAGGTAGATCTGCGGGCCACCGTAGTATTCGGTTAGCCGCTGGGCAAAGTAGAGGGGGCTGGGCCGCCCAACAAAATCCCGCAACAGGTTGTGAAACTCGGCGCGAAAGTCGGGATCCCGCCAGTGATGCTCAAAGGCTTCCTCCAGCTCCGTTAGGGCGCTCATCAAGGTTTCCGGCACAAACCGACCCCCAAACGGCCCAAACCGCCCCTGGGGATCCGGACGCACCTGCGGGTCAAGGGGATCCAAAACACGAGGGGAAAAAGCAAAAGAAGCTGAGGTCATGGCAGAGTCCGTCCGGGCCTTGTAGCCTGCAACTAGAGAGAGGCTTTCCCATTCTACAGAAGGAAGGGGCGATGACCAGTCTCGCCTCTCTTCTTCTGCCGTGGGATCCCGAAAAGTTGTTTTGAACAAGGGTCTTCCCAGGATTTTTAAGATAAGGCCGTCCGATTTTGAGGCGGCCTTATGGACAAGCATCTGCAAGAGTTGCTCCAGCAAGAAGATCAAAAGCGCAGAGATGAAGAGGTGCGGCGCACCTATGCCCTTTCTCAAAAGTCCGAGGGGATGGTGATCCTTCTGTCTATTCTGCTTGCCTTCGGAGCCTACCTCTACACGCGGCGGTGGAAAGCTTTGATGGTTTTTCTGGGCTGGTGTTTCTTCCTTGGCGTGTTGTTTAGCGACGACGAGGGAGAGGTTTCCCTACCCGGACTGTTTCTGGCCTCCACCTGGGCAGCAGTAGACAACTGCGGCGCTATCCAGCGGGCAAGAGAAGAAATTGAACGGCTGCGCTCAGGGCAGAACTTGAATACCGACCAACAAAGCGAAACCTAGCCAAAATGAATGCCCAATAGTAAGCTTTATGACAGAACAAAATGAACACCCCAAAGTCTTTCGAGAGAATAATGTCGGTTTAATGTCGGTTCTTAACTCCCCTCTCCTCGAGGGAGAGGGATCCCTTGCGGAGCTGGACTCGAACTCCTGCTTCTTTTGCCAGCAGCAGGTTGAGACAAAGGAGCTTAGAATGTCCTCAGGTCCGAGAAACTTGAGGCCATGAGATCTGCTGCTTGCCTGACCTGTCTGCTCGCGGGACTGATCCTAGGGGCAGGGATCCCCGTCATTGCTCCCGCCCCCGCCCTTCCCGTTGCCCAAGCCGGTTTCCGGCCCTATCTCAACGCCCGCTTTGGCTACCGCATCGACTACCCGGCAGACTTCATTCCGCAAGGGGAATCGGACAACGGCGATGGCCAAGTGTTTCTCGGTCAAGACGGGGCTGAGCTGCGGGTTTGGGGTGGGTACAACATTTTTCAAGCAACGCCCGCCAGCGCCCTGCAGGAAGAACTTCGCCGCAGCCGGGAAAACCAGCGCCAGGTTACTTACCAAACCGTTGGCCGGGATTTCTTTGTGGTCTCCGGCTACGAGCCCGTTCGTGTCAGCGGTGCGGAGCCCTTTGGCCAGCGGATTTTCTATCTCAAAACAGTTGTCCGCCCTTCGCTGCAAGCTGGCTTTGAGTTCGTGTACCCGGCCAGCCGGCGCGAGCGCTATGACCGAGATGTGGAAGCTATAGCCCGTTCCCTGCGCCTTGCCGATCCCTGAGCTAGACCCAAGTTGGGGCATGATCGTAGGGATCCCTGGCAAAACCCAATGGCCGAGAGACCGCTGGATAGTTGGCTGCAGGAACGCATGCGGGTTGTTGGCCTGTCTTCTTGGCGGGCTTTACAGGCCCAGGCCGGGATCAGCCGCCGCGCCCTTGATCAGGTGCGCCGAGGGAAGTGGGGATCCCTGCGCCTGGAGCAACTGCAAAAGTTGGCTGCCGCTCTGCAGTGGGATTTGGGATCCCTGCTGCGCCTTAACGGGAATGACAAAATGGAATCCACCGATTCCTCAGAAGTCCTCTTCTCTCTGCTGCAGCCGTTGCTCACCAGCTACCCCACTGTCCGCCAGATTGCCCAGCGCAAGCCCGATTGGCCGGCCCAAAACGTGACAGCTCTGTTTCGCTCCTTAGACGCTCTGCTGCAGCGCTGGGGGTATGAGCCCATCGGCAACCCCCTGGAGTCCGTCCCCTTTGATCCGCAACTGCATCAACCGGATCAGCTGGATATTCAAAAGGGGGATCCCGTTTACATTCGCTTTGTCGGCTACCGCCGCGGTGACCACATCCTTTGCCCGGCCAAAGTCAGCCGCTCTCTGCCCGGAGGATTGAGCTGATGGCACCTGCCCCTAAAGCGACCCTAGCCATTGATTTTGGCACCAGCAACACGGTGGTGGCAGTTTGGGATCCCGCCCAAGCAGTGCCCCGTCTCCTCACTCTTCCCGGCCTCTCTCGCCCAGACCACTCGGCTATTCCCAGCTTGGTCTACGTGAAGGGAAAAGGCCAGCTCCTGGTGGGGGAAACCGTGCGCGCCGGTCGGTGGGGGGCAGTGGATCCGCAACGGCTGTTTCAGGGGTTTAAGCGGGACTTGGTGGCGGAGTTTGTCCCTCCGCCGCGAGTTCTAGATGGAGAGCGCTACGACGCCGAGAGGGTGGCCCAAGCTTTTTTGCAGACGGTGATGGAAGCTGTCCCGAAAGAACACCTGCAGCCGCAACAGCTGGTGTTCACCGCCCCTGTCGGCTCTTTTGAGCGCTACCTCAATTGGCTGCGGGGAGTGGCCAGTGCCTGTGGCTGGGATCCCGTTCAAATTGTCGATGAAGCCACGGCAGCAGCCCTGGGCTATGCGGTTGGCCAGCCGGGATCCCTAGTGCTGGTGGTGGATTTCGGCGGCGGTACCTTGGATCTCAGCTTGGTGCGCACCCTCGCTCCCCAAGCGGGTAGCCCTGTCCTCAAAGCGGAGGTGATCGCCAAGGCCGATGCCTATGTGGGCGGGGTGGACATCGACATTTGGATTGCCGACTACCTACTGCAGCAACTGGGGCTAAGCCGACAGCAAATTGGAGCTCTGGGCTGGCTCAACCTCCTGGAGCAGGCGGAACAGCTCAAGATCGCCCTTTCCACTCAGATGGAAGCGGTGGGCAGTTGGTTTGACGACGAAGCCCTCACTGCCCATGAGTTGAAGTTAAGCCGGCAGGAGCTGGAAGAGATCCTGGAAGCTCGTCAGCTTTTGGATCAAATCCGCCAGTGCCTAGACGACGTTCTCCTCACCGCCCAGGCGAGGGGATTGGGCAAGAACCAAATTGAGCAGGTGCTCTTGGTAGGAGGCAGCTCCCAACTGCCAGCAGTTCAAGAGCTGCTGCGCTCCTACTTCGGCAAAAAGAAAGTGCGCTGCGAACGCCCCTTCGATGCTGTGGCCCTGGGCGCCCTGCAGGTGGGCCGCCAGGTGAAGCTGGAGGATCGCCTGCACCACAGCTATGCCCTCCGCCTCTGGGATCCCTTGCAGAAAAGCTACATCTACTACCCCCTCTTCGAACAGGGCAGCCCCTATCCCTGCCGACGGGCTGAGCCCTTGATCCTGCAAGTGGCCAACGACGGACAAACGGAGATTCGCCTGGAGGTGGGCGAAGTGGCCCAGGTGGCCCAATCGGAGGTGGTTTACGACGAGCTGGGGCGCATGAGCAGCCGTCAACTCACCCGGCAAACCGACTTCCGGTTCCTGGCTCCTCTCGGATCCCCAACCGTTCGCGCTACTTCGACGGAGTCATCACCAATTTGTCTGGCCCGTTTGCAGCCCCCTGGCCGCGTGGGAGAGGATCGCCTTCGCGTCGAATTTGCCATTGATAGCTCGCGGCGCTTGTTGGTCACCATCACCGACCTGCAAACTCAGGCGCTCTTGGCAGAGGCCCAGCCTGTAGCCACCTTGAGTTAAGAGACGAAAGTAGAGAGAAGAGAGCGTCTTCACTGCAACGGAAGACAAAGAAAGCAATGTAAAGGGCACGACATGGCCACGATTCCCAACTCTCATCTCCCCTTGTGAGAGAGGGGTCGGGGGCTTGAGGAGAGTAGAGAGCGGTTGCGCCGACGGCGTGGGGTCTCAGGGGAAGGATCTCAATCATTGATATTGTTGATATTGATTATTGATTGAGAATGGCTGCATATCCAGTGATCTCTGTAGCGACTTGATGAATAATCTGAGCGATGGGATATGAATCTGATTTGCGTTTAACTACACTTCTTCTCTTGAGCTACCTTGGGAACAAATCTTGCTCTTGTCACCACCGCCCCATTTTGCCCGTCCTCCCCTCGACTTTATTCCGCCCGCCTATAGCGCCTGGGTGCTACGGCTCGTCCACGGGATCCTGCCCCTGCTCTTGCGGGTGAGGGTGCGGCGCTGGCTTCCTTCCGGCATTGCCAAAATCGAGGCCACAGGGGCGGAGATCTTGGCGCGGCTCTACCACCAGTTCCAGGAGGGTCAAATTCGCCTAGTCCTGGCTTTCCGACATGTGGAGGTGGATGACCCGCTGGTGGGCCTGTACGTTCTATCTCGCCTGGTGCCCGAAGCCGCCCGTCGACAAGGGATCCGCCTTCGAGAACCCCTTCACGCCCATTTTCTCTACGACCGGGGCATGCCCCTCTGGGGAGGGGAATGGCTGGGGTGGCTGTTGTCTCGCCTGGGCGGGATCCCTATACGCCGCGGTCGGAGGGTGGATCGGGTGGCGCTAAAGGCGGCCCGGCAACTGCTCCTGGATGGGCAATTTCCCTTTGCAATCGCCCCAGAAGGAGCCACCAACGGCCACAGCGAACGGATCAATCCCCTGGAACCGGGAATGGCTCAGCTGTGCTTTTGGTGCGCCGAGGACCTGGCCAAAGCTGGTCGCTCAGAGACCGTCATTTTGCTGCCCATTGGCATTCGGTACTACTACACGGATCCCTCCTGGACGAAGCTGGAGCGCCTGCTGGCGCGCCTTGAGCACCTGAGTGGGTTGACGCCTCCGAAGCCAGAGCCAAGATCCTCCAGGAGCCCCAACCTTCGCTACACCCAGCGGATCTGCCGCCTAGCCCAGCATCTCCTGGGACAACTGGAAGCTTTCTACGACCTACCTCCCTTCATCTCTGGGAGAGATGAAGAAGAACCACGGATAGAGCAGAGGCTAGCCCCTGGCCACTTTAACGCTCGCCTGGAGCGGCTGCTCCACAGAGCCCTGGAAACCGCAGAGACCTACTTTGGCCTATCTCCCCAGGGGGATTGGAACAGCCGCTGCCGCCGCATTGAAGAAGCCGCCTGGATCCAGATTTACCGAGAAGAATTGCGGCATCCTGGATCCCTGTCTCCCCTGCAGCGGGGGTTGCTCGACTGGAAAGCCCACCAGGCAACGCTCTACCTGCAGCACATGCGCTTGGTGGAAAGCTGTGTAGCCGTCCAGGAAGAGTATTTGCTGAGCAAACCCTCTTTTGAGCGGCTGGCAGAAACTGCCCTCATTCTATTTGATGTGCTGGCCCGCCTTCGAGGGGAATCCTACCCAGCCCGCCCTCGCCTAGGCTGGCGGGGGGTTCACGTGACCGTCGGGGATCCCATCTCCGTTAGCGAGCGGTTAGAGCGGTATTGCCGAGGCCGCCAGGAAGCCAAACAGGCGGTGACCGAGCTAACTCAGGATGTTTTTTCTTTCCAATTTCTTTCTTTTTCTTCCAATTTCTAGGGATCCCCCAAAGGGGGAACCAGCTTAGGTGAGAAGCCTGGCACTACTGCCGAGAGACTGCTGAAAGATAAACCACCTTCCCATCATAGAACAGAGCTGAGCCTTGGTCGCCCCGCTGGGACTCTGCTCGGTACTCCCAGCAGCAATAGGAACTCACTGTGGTTTTCCACAACCAGGTGAGGTACTGCTCCGGCCTCGCTCACCTCGGTGATGGTTGCTTCCTTGGTTTGCAGATCTGGAAGGCGATAGGCAACTTCCTGCTCCCCCTGAGAAAAGAGAGGGAAAACCTGGAAACTGCCCTCTTGAATGGGATCCCCAATACGCAGGGTTGGAAAGTTAAGGCTGGCCATCGACTCCTCCTTCTCGTTGAAGTTGCAAGGGTGTTGCGGAAGCTGCCCTTCCCCTTGTTGGCTTGGGATCAGCTCGCCGGATCCTGCTCCAATCTAAAGTCCTTTGGAAATGCTCCCTTCCTAAAAAAAAGAGGTGAGGGGACAGCCTTCGCCTTTCGGGACTCTGGTAGCGCGGATGGAAATCATCCTGACCAAAAGAGAGGGATCCCTAAAAAAGGGATCCCTGCCTCAATATCTGGGGTTGATCTCTAGCCTGAAGTAATTGAAATTAATCAGCACTAGTGAGTATCAAAGCACTCCGGGACTAGTCCCGCTCAATGTACAAAAAAAGCACTGCCATGCCTACCGCAGGAAGCAGCCAACCAACAATGGGGATAAAGATCCAAGGAAGATAAGCAGCAGCGTAAGAACCGGTCATGATTTTGCTCCTCTCAAGTGACTTGACAAACTTGACAACTAATTCACCAGCCCTCGAAAGATGGCGTCGATCCCGGCAAAGTTCTCCAGCAGGAAATAGGCAGCGAACACGCCACCCATACCTCCCAAGAAAAATCCTGCCGTCAGATCCCCCCAACCCCGAGCTGTAGCCAGAGGAGCGGCCCCCGGCGTCTCCGGCTTGTTTCCGAAGGTAACGCTGCCATAGGCCGACATGCAGGCGGTTCCCAGCAGCACAATCGCCATCGCCGTAACCAGCCCGCCTAAGTTAGCTGCCTCAGGGTAATCCCGCAGCGGCCCCAGCACAATTTCTGGCCCTACCAAGAAATAGCCATGGGCCAGCCCAATTTCTAGACCCCGCAACAGCGGCGATAAACCAGGACGGTTGATGGGAAGATTGTTGATAAACAGACGGGTGACAGGAGAATCGCTGATGGGCGTCGAAAGATGCCCCTCGCAGGGATCGTCGTTAAAGGTGCGAATGTAATCCATGTCCGAATGTCCTGCCTGGAATTTTGCGATTCATTCTACGGGGCCTAAGTTACCCTCTCGGCAACCACCACCCGGATCGTTAAAAAAGTTCATGCTCGCTTAACACAGAGATAGCTCTTCTAAATAAGTTTGAGACATAAGTTTGAGACATTCCCTCGCAGAACCTGTCCTCAGCAATTCGCGCTCTTGCCCATGATCCCTGACCTGCTAACGCGAACTTCACCCTCTCCAGGGGGAGAAGAGAGAAGTCCAGATTCACCGCCTGGTTGTAACCAGTGGTGAGGAATAGCGGCAGCTTTTTCGGACTGTGTATTGAGTATTAAGTTGAGTATTAAGGTCTGCAATGAAGTGGGATCCCTGCTGGGCAAGGGATCGATATTGCGCTGTGGTAGGTAGCCCCGAAAAAAGTGGTAGATACACTGGCCATGGGTCAACAAAGCCTAACTGAATTCGGCTAGGTCGTAAAAACCATGGGACCCTTTACCCCTACCTATTGGGGGCTACTACCAGACCGAAAACCTCAAACCTACAGACTAGAGCCTAGGCCCACATAGGAGCCATAGAAAAAGAGCCCAACTACCGTGATCACACCCAAACCGGCAACCACAGCCACTATCCACAAAGGGATCCTTGCTTGACTGGTCATAGCAACTGGTCTCCAAAAAAGACAGAACTAGCAGCAATTACATTCTCAGTAAACTTAGCAAAGGGGAGCAAGGGCTAGCCAAAAGCCAGCATTGTCCCCTGCGCTCTTTCCCAACTCCAAGAGCAGAGTGTGATCCTGGCCTCAGTTGAGAAAATAGCTGGAGAACAACAGCCCAACCACAAACACCAGCAGCAAACCCAAGTAAAGGGAAGTGCGGTTTAGCTCGACAGGTTGGGAGTTGGGATTCCTTTCGGGTTGATCAGCCATTGGGTTCACCGTTGAATAAACTGCATTGCAGCAATAGCTCCCAAGAAGAAAACAGTTGGGATCGCCAAGGTATGTACCGCCAGCCAACGGACGGTAAAAACAGGGTAAAAAACGGGTTCATCAGATTTAGTGGCCATAGATATCACCCTACGCAAAAAGCTCAATCAACTTACAAATTGCAACAACGAATAGTCCACTTACCCACGGGCACTCCTAGCGAGTCAGCCTCTCCAGCTCCTCCAGAGCATTGAAGCGATCGCTAACGATCGGCAACTCCTGGCGCTCTGCCGTGAAATACTCATTGGGGCGCGGGGTGCCAAAAATATCATAGGCCAGGCCAGTGCTCACAAAAAGCCAGCCTGCCAAAAACAAAGCGGGAATGGTCAGGGCGTGAATAACCCAGTAGCGGACACTGGTAATGATATCGACAAAAGGTCGCTCTCCGGTGCTGCCAGCCATGAAACTCCTCCCTAGGGTAGGGGCAAAAGTGCTTTCTGAACTTTCTGAGTCTATAACACAATGATAAGGATTTGGATGCACAACTACAAGTTACGAGACCCTTGCTTAGGCCCTTTGCTGTCAAGCCGGATCCCGTCTTGCATAGGTAAAATCTCCTAAGGGATCCCTGCGGCGAACCTTCTTACCCGAGTTTTCAGAATCTCACTGCCAAAGGGCGCAATCCCAAGGGGCATCGAGGGCTTGAGGATGGGGCGGAAGTTTGAGATAAGCTGGCCCTGAGGGGATGTTGTTGGAACAGGAGTGACAGCTATGCGGTGCTCGTGGCCCCTAGCTCTGAGCTTGTGTTGGACGCTGGGCTGGTCGGGTGTCAGCTTGCCGGCTTGGTCCCAAGGGGTGGAGCAGCAAGCCTCGCTGGCCTGGACCGACCCCTACGTGGCGGCTCTGGAACGTCAGACGGATGTGGTGATCACCCGAGAACCTCTGTCGGCCACCCTGACCCGTCTGGAATTGGCCCAGTGGCTGACGGAGTTTTTCGGCTACATTCCCAATCCCAACCAGGTGCAGGAGATTCGCGACCTGGAGCCCAACACCCCCGACTATTGGACTGCCCAAGCCGTGCTGCAGGCGGGGGCCATGCGCCTATACGAGGGCAACGAGTTTCGCCCGCAAGGGGATATCACCCACCTGGAAGCCCTGGCCATTTTGGTGCGGGCTCTGCAATTGCCTGCTCCCACCCAGGCCGACATTGAGCGCTGGATGGCTCTGTACACCGATGCGGCTGATGTGCCGGAGGTAGGGCGGGCTTTTGTGGCCATGGCAGGCGAAGCGGGGCTGCTGGTGAATGTGCCGGATCCAGCTCGTCTTCAGCCCAATCGCGTGCTGAGGCGAGCAGAAGGGGCGGTGTTGTTGCATCAGGCCCTGGTGTATCGCGGTCAGCTTCCGCCCTTGCCACCCCCTGTGGCCCAGTTGCGTCCCTCCCCAGCCCGGGTGGCCGAGACCGTCCAACCCGAAATCTTCCAAACGCGGATCACTCCCGAGGGAGGAAGTGTTCCTGCAGGGGGAACCTTGACCATTGAAGCGCAGGCCACTCCCAACGGCAGGGCTACGGTTGATATCGGCGGCGTGGTTCAGGGTCTGCCGATGCAGGAGGTGCAGCCCGGCTACTACCGCGCAGTTTATAGCCTTGGTCCTCAGGATGCCGTCTTTGGCCCCGACATCAGTATTCAGTTGACCCTCAATGGCGTCAGTACCCGCGTTCAACGGCGGCTACCTCAACTGGCCTTGGGCAATGTTGCTCCTCCGCCAGTGGAATCAGTATTTCCGCCCCCAGCTCCTCTGCCGCAGCCAGCCCCTTTGACTGCAGCCGGCAATCGCTATCCGCGCATTGAGGCCATTCGCTTGGATCCCCAGCGCGACTTGGTGGAAGGGGACATTCTCACCATTGCCATTTGGGGGGAATCTGGAGGGATCGCCCAGTTTGATCTGGGGAATCTGGCCCTGAACCAGCCGATGCGGGAGGTACGACCCAACCACTACGAAGGCACCTACGTGGTAGCCCCCACCCACCAGGCCAACAATCCCACCTTGCGGATTGTGCTCACCAAGGACGGCCTCAGCCAGGAACATCGGGAGATTTTTCCTTTTTCCATCGATGGCTCCAGAGGAACCCGCTCCACCATTCAGCCGGTTTCCGCACCCGTCGCCACGGGACTGCCCCAGATTTTCAGTGTCACCACCAACAGCACCAATCTGCGCATGGGAGAAATTCTCAAAGTCACCATGCGAGGGGATCCGGGGGGGCGGGCTGCTTTTCGGATTGTTGGGGTAACGCCGGAAGTCGAAATGCGGGAGGTGGCGCCGGGCCTATACGAAACCCAGCAGCAGTTGCCCTTCAACATGCAGCCGGTCAACAACGGCATCATCGAGGTGATCTTGCAAAGAGGGGGCCAAAAGACCACCCAAACCAGCCCCTCGCCCATTACCATCGCCCCTTAGCTAGGATCCCCGAGAAGGCTAAACTGCTGCCTCAAAGGGATCGGCGCTGCGCTGGATCTGGGTAGAGAGCTTGGGGATTACCTGCAGGTTGAACTGTTGCTCGAAGACTTTTTTCTTCTCGTTTAAGCTCCACAACTCTAGGGCACAGTCGTCCTTGGGATGCCTGGGATCCAAAATCAACTCCATGCGGCGGGGGCCTTCTCCCAGGAGCTGAAAACGGCAGTGCAGGGCTTGAATGGCCTGCAGGCGGCGGCGATCCAAAGCACAGGCTATGCGCAGCAGGGGGCTCAGTTCCAGCACCACTTGGCGATCCCGCTCGTCGCTGAGGCGCTGGAAGTTCTCGTGCTTCTTCTTGGGGGGCGACTTGCGGTGGTAGCGGGCCAAGTTGGCGATCACCTCCACCTCTTCTTCGTTGAAGCCCAAGAGTTCTCCATGGCGGATCAGGTAGTAGGAGTGCTTGTGGTGGGCGGCATGGCTGATGAAGTGGCCGCAGTTGTGCAGCATGGCCGCCGCCCAGAGAAGAGCCCGCTCCCGGGATCCCCAGCCATGCAGGATGCCGCGGGTTTGATCGAAAAGGCTGAGGGCAAACTCGGCCACCCGCTCGGCATAGGGGATCTCCACCTGGTATTTTTCCGCCAACTTGAGGACGCTGCGCCGCCGCACCGAGCTGTGGTAGCGCAGCCGATCCTCAATCAGCCCTTGGCCGATCATCCAGTCCACGATCAGCCCTTCCCGCAAAGCCCGTTCGCAAAATTGAACCCGCTCTACCCCCAGCAGGCTCATCACTTCCTCTAGGATCAGGGCGCCGGCCAGGATGATCTCCCCCCGTCTTTCCCCTAGGCCGGGCAGCTTTTGCCGTTCGGCCACCGTGAGGGAGCGCAGCTCTTTGATGTAGCCGCGCAGGGCTTCCAGGCTGAACTCATACCCCTGCAGGCGATGGGGGAGAGCGCCCAACCGACGGCGGGCATCCAACTGGGCCAGGCACTCGACGGTGCCAGAGGTGCCCACCAAAGGCAGGGCTCCCTGTTGTTGTGAAGAGGCAAGGATCCGCTTCATCTGCTCGATGGGGGATTCCAGCATGCCGCGGATGTGCTGGCGCAGGGCTTGCAGTTCGCCAGAAGTGGGCGGATCGTGGTGCAAAAAAGCCTGGGTCAGACGCACTGCCCCTACCTTGACGCTGCGCAGAAACTCCGGCTCTTGGCCATTGCCCAAAATCAGCTCGGTGGAGCCGCCACCAATATCCACCACCGCGTGCATCCGGTTGTGGAACTCCATCGCCGAGAGCACTCCCAGATAAATGCGGCGGGCCTCTTCCTGCCCCGAGATTAACTCCACCCGCAGGCCCAGCTCCCGTTCAATCCGCTTCAAAAACTCCAGCCCATTGGGGGCCTCGCGCACAGCACTGGTAGCCACGGCAACAATATCCTGCACCTGAAAGCTCTCAGCAATGCGGCAAAACCGCTCCAGGGCCACTCGGGCCCGCTCCATGGCTGCAGGCGTGAGGGCGCCCGTCTGGCTGCAAAACTCCCCCAGCCGCACGGTGGCTTTTTCGCGGGAGATGATGGTGAAGCTGGGGATACGGGGATTGATGCGCACCACCACCATGTGGAGAGAGTTGCTGCCCACATCGATGGCCGCCAGAACGGGGGCCGCCCAAGATTCAGAACGAGAAGCCGGGCCGGTTTCGGAAACTGGGGAAGCAGAGGTGACAGAGCGTTCCGTGAAGTCGGTGGGCGAAGAGATCATGGCTCGGGTAAGGGGGTCAACCCCTTTAGGATACTGTGTACTTTCCCCCCTTGTTCCGGGCCGAGTCGTGAGGTGAGGTTCGCGGTTGACTCGGCAAACAGGGGAATTGATTAGCTGGGGATCCCTGCCGTTCTCGCCCCAGCCTAAGATAGGGACACGGATATCCATTTCTTCACTGTTCTTTCTTTGTTGTCGAAGCAGGTTCCGATGTCTCAGCCAGCCGAATCACCTCAGAAGGCCAACAGCACCCTCAAACTGCTGCGCACTCACGAGTCTCCCAAACTGGAGCGCATCCGCCACACCACTTCCCATGTCCTGGCTATGGCGGTGCAAAAGCTGTTTCCCAAGGCCCAGGTGACCATCGGCCCCACAACCGACTACGGCTTCTATTACGATTTTGACCATCCCGAGCCCTTCACGCCGGAAGATCTGGATCGCATCAAAAAAGAGATGCAGGCAATCATCAAAAAGGGCCTGCCGGTGATCCGCGAGGAGGTGAGCCGTGAAGAGGCCAGGCGCCGCATCGAAGCCCTCGGCGAACCCTACAAGCTGGAGATCTTAGACAACATTCCCGAAGGAGAGGTCATCAGCATTTATCACTTGGGGAATGAATGGTGGGATCTCTGTGCTGGCCCCCACGTGGAAAACACCCGAGATCTCAACCCCAGAGCCTTTGATTTGCTCAGTGTGGCCGGCGCCTATTGGCGGGGGGACGAGACCAAGCCGCAGCTCCAACGCATCTACGGTACCGCCTGGGAAACTCCAGAGGAGCTGAAGGAATACAAACGGCGGCTGGAAGAAGCCAAACGGCGGGATCACCGCAAGCTGGGCAAAGAACTGGGCCTATTTTTGTTTTCGGATGAGGTGGGGCCGGGGCTGCCTCTCTGGACACCCAAGGGCACCATTCTGCGCTCGGTGCTGGAGGATTTTCTCAAGCAGGAGCAGCTCAAGCGGGGCTACCTGCCGGTGGTTACCCCTCATATTGCCCGTGTGGACTTGTTCAAGATCTCCGGCCACTGGCAAAAGTACCGGGAAGATATGTTCCCCATGATGGCGGAGAATGAGCAGGATCGCGCAGCCGAACAGGGCTTTGTCATGAAGCCGATGAACTGTCCTTTTCACATCCAAATCTACAAATCCGAGCTGCGATCCTACCGCGATTTGCCCCTACGATATGCCGAATTCGGCACCGTCTATCGCTATGAGCAATCGGGGGAATTGGGAGGTCTGACGCGAGTGCGTGGCTTTACGGTGGACGATGCCCACCTGTTTGTCCGGCCCGATCAGCTGGAGGAGGAGTTTCTCAAGGTTGTCGATCTCATTTTGGTGGTCTTCGACAAGCTTAAACTCAAAGATTTTCGCGCCCGCCTCAGCTTCCGCGATCCCAAGTCTGACAAATATCTGGGATCCCCTGAAGATTGGGACAAAGCCGAAAATGCCATCCGTCGCGCTGTGGAGAAGTTGTCGATGCCCCACTTTGAAGGGATCGGCGAGGCAGCCTTCTATGGGCCGAAGCTGGATTTTATTTTCCGCGACGCCCTGGATCGGGAGTGGCAACTGGGCACGGTGCAGGTGGATTACCAAAACCCACAGCGCTTTGATCTGCAATACGTAGCTGAGGACGGATCCCGGCAACGCCCGGTGATGATCCACCGCGCTCCCTTTGGCTCGCTGGAGCGGCTGATTGGGATCCTCATCGAAGAATACGCTGGGGATTTTCCCTTCTGGCTGGCCCCGGAACAGGTGCGCATTTTGCCCGTTTCCGATCAGTATTTGGGCTATGCCACCCAGGTGCGGGATCAGCTGCGAGAGCAGGGGATCCGCGTCCACATCGATGCCGACAGCGATCGTTTGCCGAAGAAAATCCGCAATGCCGAGAAGGCCCGGATCCCCTTCATGCTGATCGTGGGGGAACAGGAACAAGCGGCAGGAACAGTGAGCGTGCGCCAGCGCCATGGACAGGAGCTGGGATCCCTGACAGTGGCTGAGTTCCTGGCTAAGGCGCAAGCGCTTGAGTAGAACCTGCCTGGGAATGGCTTCTTGGGGCTGCTGCAGCCGCCCGTTCCTGGGCCAGGGCCGCCCGCCGTTGTTCTAGATCATGGGGAGAGATGCGCCCATAGGTCACGCTCATCTCGGCCAGCCGCTGGATCATGTCCTGCCGCAGCATGTCCTCGCGGTAGCGCCAGGCCCAGTTGTTCTCGGTGGTGCCGGGGAAGTTCATGCGCGCCTCTGCCCCCAAGCCCATCACATCTTGCAGGGGAATGATGGCCAGATCGGCTACGGAAGCAAGGGCTAGGCGAATGAGATCCCAATGGATGCCCTCGGATCCCTGGCAGCCCAAATAGCGCAGCAGGTTTTGTTTTTCCCACTCCGAGCGCTCCGGGTCATGAAACCAGCCCACCACCGTATTGTTGTCGTGGGTGCCGGTGTAAACGACAAAGTTGCGCTCATAGGCATGGGGCAAATAGGGGTTATCCGGCCCGGAACCAAAAGCAAACAGCAGCACCTTCATGCCGGGCAAGCCAAATTGATCCCGCAGTTGCAACACCTCCGGCGTAATGTCTCCCAGATCTTCGGCAATCACCGGGATTTCCCCCAACTTGTCGGCCAGGGCCTGAAAGAAATCTGCTCCCGGCCCTTTTTGCCACTCCCCTTCCACAGCCGTTTCTGCATCGCCTGGAATGGCCCAGTAGCTCTCGAAGCCGCGAAAGTGGTCGATGCGCACACAGTCCACCTGCTTGAGGATGGCCTGGATGCGCCGGATCCACCAGTCGTAGCCGCGAGCCTTGAGCACCTCCCAGTTGTAGAGGGGGTTGCCCCAGCGCTGCCCGGTGGGGCTGAAATAGTCCGGCGGCACACCGGCTACTTGTAAAGGCCGTCCCTGTTCATCCAGGTGAAACAGCTCCCGGTTGGCCCACACGTCGGCACTGTTGGGGGCAACATAGATGGGTACATCGCCAATGAGCTGCACTTGATGCTGGTGGGCATACTCCCTTAGGGATCTCCACTGCTGGGCAAACAGATACTGCCAAAACATCTGGCGGGTGACTGCGTCGGCGTGGCGGTCGCGGGCCTCCTGGAGAGCAAGGGGATCCCGCTGGGCTAGGGCTGGAGGCCACTGAGTCCACTCTTGCTCGCCATACACCTCTTTGAGAGCCATGAAGAGAGCGTAGTCCGGTAGCCAATCCGCCTCCTCGGCACAGTAGGCGTGAAAGGCTTCCCAGTCAGCAGCGCTAGCCTTTTCCTTGAAGGTGGCCCAGGCCCGCTGCAAAAGACCCAGCTTGAAGGGGATCACGGTTTCGTAGTCCACCCGCTCGGCGGATCTGGCTTGGATCGTTGGCCATTGGGGCAGATCCTGCCAACTGTTGGGATCCAGCCAACCGGCCCCCACCAATAGCTCCGGGCTGATGAGCAGCGGGTTGCCGGCTATGGAGGAAAAGCTCATGTAGGGGGAGTTGCCCCAGCCGGTAGGTCCCAGAGGCAGCACCTGCCAGAGGCGCTGGCCGCTCTCCACCAGAAAATCCACAAACCGGTAAGCAGCCGGCCCCAGGTCGCCGATGCCAAATGGCCCCGGTAGCGAGGTGGGGTGCAGGAGGATCCCACTGAGTCTGCCCATGCGCATGGCCAAGCCCTTTTGCCCTAGGTGGTTTCACCGCCTATGCTGTCACTTCCAGAGCCACGATGAACAGCTCCAGACAAGACAAAATCGGCACAAAGCCAAAAGACCCCCTTTTCCGCCCTGGCCAGGGATCCGGAACTGGGATCCCGTCAGGCCACCTCGGGGGCAGGGCAGGCTTGGGCGTACCAGTTGTAGAGACCATCGCCGGTGGTGAGCCAAGTCTGAGGGCGAGATTGGATGTGCTGCAAGGCTTTTTTCAGGGATCCCATCCGCAGAGGCTGCCCGACAATAAAGGGGTGCAGGCCGATGGCCATAACGCGGGGGGAGCGTTCCCCATCTTGCCACAGTTGATCAAACTGGTCGATGAGGGCTTGGGCAAAGGCTTCTGCCGGCAGGCGGGCGCTCAGACAAAGGCTGATGTCGTTGGCCTCCAGGGTGTAGGGGATCCCCAAAAGGGGGCCGGCGGCGGTCTGCAGCCAATAGGGTTGGTCGTCGTTTACCCAGTCGGTGGTGTAGCGGATCCCGGCAGCCTTGAGCAGGTCAAAGGTGTTCTCGCTAACGGAAAATCCCGGTGTCAGCCAGCCCCAGGGTCGGGATCCGGAAACCTTCTCCAAAAGGGACAAACTGCGCTCAATGAGCTCCTGTTCGACGTCACGGGCCAGGCCGCTGTGGCCGGTGGAGTTGTTCCAGCCGTGGGCCAGCACCGACCAGCCGTATTGGCGGATCCCTTCAATGATGGGGGGGTAAAGCTGCACCATTTCTGCATTCAAGGCGGCAGTCACCGGGATCCCCAGCTCGGCAAACAGCTCAAACAAGCGCCAAATGCCCACCCGATTGCCGTAGTCCCGCCAGCCATAGTTGGCGATCTCAGGGGAGCTGGTGAGATGGGGTTGAATGGCCGTGCCCAGCTTGCCAAAGGTGAAGTGCTCGATGTTCATCACCACGTACACAGCCACCCGCGCCCGATGCGGTAGGCTCGGCAGATTTCGGCTGGGCAGAGCTGAGTAGGCAGGGGGCAGCATGTCCGCTCTCCAAAGCTTTGATGCTCACCAAGGGGGCAGGCTAGTCCTTTGATTTTCCTGAGGTCAAGGCCCGATGGCAAGCCTGCACTTCTGGAAGGGTGAATAGGCGACGAAAGGCGATCCCTGCTTCGCGGCAGCGATCTTCTGCCCCTTCCAGCCGATCCACCAAAGCCAGGATCCCTTCCGCCCGGTAGCCGGCTGCCCGCACCCGTTCGACAGCCTTCAAAGCAGAACTGCCGGTGGTCACCACATCTTCCAGGATCCACACCCGACTGCCTGCCGGCAACTCCGGCCCCTCGATCCAGGCTTGCGTGCCGTGCCCCTTGGGCTCTTTGCGCACGATCAAGGCGGGTAGGTTGGCGGGTTCAGCATGCAGAGAGGCCAAACTCACCGCCGTCACCAGGGGATCTGCCCCCAGCGTCATCCCAGCCACTGCTTCGGTTTCGGGAGGCAACAGCCGGTGTAGCAGGGATCCCACCCAATAAGCTCCTTGGGGGTGAAGGGTAACCGGTTTGCAGTTGATGTAGTAGGGGCTCTTCTGTCCAGAAGTGAGGGTAAAGGAGCCTTCTCGATAGGCCAGTTGGGCGAGGAGATACAACAGTTTCTCCCGCGCTTCCTCTGGGGAAAGGGTCAGGGGAGAGCAATCGAGAAGCAACACAGCAGGGATCCCCTTGGTTCAATGGCTGGCCAGAAAGAGCACTCAGGACATTTTATTATGCGGCAAATCTCCACCGAATCCAATCTCCCGTTTTTCGGCTTCACGGGAGGGATCCCTGTCACGCAAAAGATACGCCTGTCTTGGCTAGGGCCAATGTTGCTGAAGTTCTAGACCGGCGGATACCTGAAAATCTGTTCAAACAACCACCTGGGGCATCATTTGCTCAACCAACAGAAGCAACGTGTTGGCAACAGAAGCCGGCTCCTGGGCATTCAAAGTGGTGTGCGGAACTGAACCGTCCTGATTCCCCAAAATTAACAAAATGTCTTCTGGATCCCAGGCATTGGGTTGATCGACGTGGGTGATCCCAATCACGTAGGGGGCGCTCGTCCTGGCCTTCATAAAAGATTGAATGGCTTGGGCATTGCGAAACTGGCCCGGCAAGTGCGCAGGCACCAGAAGAACATAGCCGTGGGCGCGCTTAATTAAAATATCCCACATAAAGTTAAAGCGAGACTGGCCGGGAGTGCCGTAGAGATGCAGCCACATCTCTTCTTCCTCCTCTCCAATTCTCAAGCGGCCGAAGTCCATGCTTACCGTCGTGGTTTTCTTCAGCTCTGCCACCTCGTCCGTTGCTTTGCAATCGGTGTCTACTACCTCAATCTCGCTAATCGTGCGAATAAAGGTAGACTTTCCAGCTCCCACCGGCCCTGTTACAACAATTCGCAAGATATTTCCCATAAACTGGCCTCAGACTAAGCTCTAGCGACAAAGCTGAATAAAACTCGGGGGAGTGCACCGATGTGCCGCACGGGAGGTAAAGCTATCTCCAGGTTGCTTCTAAGATAATCTAAAAAAGATACCAACGCCAGCTCTGCTCCAGAGGGATCCCAGAAACTCAAGCACCTCAGCCCAAGAAGGTAGAGAAATTAAGCAAGTAGAGTAAGCAAGAGCCCACTCTAACTCAAACAACTCAAATTAAACTGTTGGCACCATTGGCGATTAATCGTTTGAACAAAGCCTCACTCATGCCTGTTTCCTGTTGCACTGCATTGTAGGCCACCTCAAGGTAGGCTTGCTCAATAAAGGAGAGGTCAATCATACAGACCTTGCTCAAGCTGGTGCGCAACTGCTCAGGCTTGCCTTCTTTCACCAACCGCCGACTGACCTCCTGCACAACTGTGGCCATAGCAGGCACAACATGTTGAGGGCCGATGCCAACGCGCACATGAACTATGCCAATCTTCCAGCGGCGATCCGCATACTGGGGGCCCCAATTGTCCATGCCGGTGAACATTTCCTTGAACCAGTCGGCAAAGGTTTGGCCCAGCCGCTGCCGGTTGTGCTTGGCTATCACTGCCGCCATTTCGGCATCGCGATCCAGATAGCCGTAAAAGGCGTCTGACATTTCCGCCGCGATGCTGCCGCCCCAGTCAGCACTTTGCTGCAAAACTTTCTTGTCATCATCTGTGAATTGCGTGCGCGAGATCAGGACTTGGAGCAGCTCAGAAGGTTTAATGGCCATAGTTTCCTCAACGTCAGGATAGGATCTAAAGACTTAGCTTCCACATTTGATTTTCTTACTTCATTGCCTCTGCAATGCTTGCCGCGACTCGCTTAATTTCCAAAAAGAGCAAGCCTTGCTTGACTTCATGGCTGGCAATTGTCAGCAAGACGGCATCGGGGCCACAACTGGTTAAAACCCCGTATCCTTTTTCCCCCTGTACAAAAACTCTCTCTATGGCTCCGCGCCCTAGCTCTCTCCCAATCCGTTCGCCCAAAGAAAGCATGGCAGCCGACATAGCAGAGGTTCTCTCTTCATCCATACCCACAGGCAGTGTGGAAGCTAAAGGTAGCCCGTCGGGGGTGACCACTGCTGCTCCCTGGACTTCCGGTGTGTTGGCAACATAGCTCTGGAGGATCGCCTGCAAAGAGGACAGATTAGCCATCCTATATCTCCCTGCTGATTCCCTATTTCTAATGTTTCTACCCGAAAACCGAAAACATGACTGCAAATATCCCTATGCTTTTATTTTTCGCGCATGCCCCTGAGGAGGGTGGCCAATCGACTGACCAGAGAAGGCTTGACGGGGCCGCCCTCATCCTGGAGACCAGGCACCCTTGCCCCCAGCCTCTCCCTCACCGGCTCGGGATTCACCTCCTCAGCAATCGACTTGGACAGCTCCCAGTGACCAGACCGAGCCAGAACCGTTGGCCCCTCACAGGGACTGATCAACCCCAGCTTGGCCAGACGGGCACAGGCATAGCGCACCTCCAGCAGGTCTGCCCCCAGTGCTCGAGCCAAAGCCGTCAGCTTGCGAGAAGGCGACACCTGCTCCAGGATCCCCCACTCCAGCGCAGAAAGCTTGAACAGAGGCAGTTCGGTGCTGGTACGCCAAAAGCAGCTATCAGGCTCGGGCAGGTCTTTTTCGGGGCGCTGGTCTAGCTTGAGCTGCTGCAGGGCTTCCAGGACGGCAGCGGTGGCGCTTTTGCTGAGGCCAGTCATTTCTCGGTAGGGCATGGGCACGTTGGGCAGGAAGCTGAACTGTCCGGATTCGAGGGCAAAGAGGCTGTAGAGGCCGGTTTGCAGTTGATGGCGGAAGAGCTTGGCCAGGGCTGCTGGGGTAATCAACCCTTGCCGCTGCAAGCAACGTCCCAAGGGCTCCTCCAAGCCGCAAAAGGAAGCCAGCTTCTCGACCACCCGCTCGCTCACCAAGCCGGAATGGGCCAGCAAGCTCTCCAGGCGGTGTTCTTCTTGGGGGGGTAGGGCGGCAATGACCCGACCTTGGTAAAACCAAATCCGGTAAATACCTCTGGGCGCCCAGATACAGAGCTGTCCTGTTTTGCTGCCTCTCTCGATCAGCTGCAACAGATCGGGCAAGGAAAATTCTTGGAGGTCTCCAACTATGGCCATAAGATTTTTTCGAGCCTCTGATTCAGTGGGATAAGTGGAAATCAATGCCTTAGTAACATTTCAGACATCCCCATTCTTGTACATGTACTCTCGGACAACAACCGTGTATCAACGGCTGTGTTCTTTGTAGCTAGGTACTCTGCGCGCCAGCAGTTACACTTACTATCCGGGAAAATCTATCAAGGAATACAATTAGGCAGCACTCGGAAGCCCTTCACAGAAGAGTTTTAGTTTCCTTTGTTTCAGCTTTGTGTTGGATCATGTCGCTTCGTAAGATAGAACTCCTATTTTTGCTTTCTCTGTGAGCGGAAGTTAGAGAAAAGTTATAGACCCTTCCAAGTTCTTTACAAAGCCAGAAGATTGTTTTTTTCCGTTAGGTTTACCTCACTTTTCGCGCATGCCCTTGAGGAGGGTGGCTAATCGACTGACCAGAGAAGGCTTGACGGGGCCGCCCTCATCCTGGAGACCAGGCACCCTTGCCCCCAGCCTCTCCCTCACCGGCTCGGGATTCACCTCCTCAGCAATCGACTTGGACAGCTCCCAGTGACCAGACCGAGCCAGAACCGTTGGCCCCTCACAGGGACTGATCAACCCCAGCTTGGCCAGACGGGCACAGGCATAGCGCACCTCCAGCAGGTCTGCCCCCAGTGCTCGAGCCAAAGCCGTCAGCTTGCGAGAAGGCGACACCTGCTCCAGGATCCCCCACTCCAGCGCAGAAAGCTTGAACAGAGGCAGTTCGGTGCTGGTACGCCAAAAGCAGCTATCAGGCTCGGGCAGGTCTTTTTCGGGGCGCTGGTCTAGCTTGAGCTGCTGCAGGGCTTCCAGGACGGCAGCGGTGGCGCTTTTGCTGAGGCCAGTCATTTCTCGGTAGGGCATGGGCACGTTGGGCAGGAAGCTGAACTGTCCGGATTCGAGGGCAAAGAGGCTGTAGAGTCCCACCTGCAGTTGATGGCGAAAGAGCTTGGCCAAATCTACGGGCGAGATCAACCCTTGCCGCTGCAGGCAACGCCCCAGAGGCTCCTCCAAGCCCCTAGCGACCAACTGGCTGACCACCTGCTCGTCCACCAAGCCAAAGCGCGTCAGCAGGCTTTCCAAACGATGCTTTTCTTCAGGGGTGAGGGCGGCGACCACCCGACCTTGGTAAAACCAAATCCGCTGAATGCCATTGGGTGCCCAGATGGATAACTGCCCTGCTTTCTTACCCTTTTCCATTAAATGCAACAGGTCGCATAAGGAAAATTCCTGAAGATCTCCAAGCATCGCCATACTTTTGCTCCCTTCACCGCTGCAAGATGCGCTTTCTCAGTATTTTCACGGTTTTTGCTTTGCTAAGTAAGAAACCAGAAGATGCGCTTACAGCTTGGTTTCGGCCTAATCTTACAACCAAATCCTCAAAAGTTAAAGCGGATTAATCTTTTTAATCAAATGTAATCGAAGTTGCCGAATTTTTGGCTTGGACGCAGCGGAAATTGTGTCAGAAGCTCGGTAAAACCTCGGAAGACTTAACGATCGATACTTAGTCATTCGTAATTTTTAACACTTTTTTAGCTGCGGCTACTCGAAGATCTACGGGGTACAAAAGTTCGCCTCAAGAGGAGTGAATTGAGGATTACACTGAGGGAACTCAAGGCCATGAGACCCCCAGCGATTGCCGGGCTAAGCCCAATGCCAAAGGGGGGTAGGAGCACGCCTGCTGCCACCGGGATCCCTACCAGGTTGTAGCCGACAGCCCAGAGGAGATTTTGCTGGATCTTGCGGAAGGTGGCGCGGCTGAGGCGGATAGCTTCCACCACATCCCAGAGGCGGTTGCGCATGAGGATGATATCGGCGGTTTCTAAGGCCGCATCAGTGGCTGAGTGCAGGGCGATGCCCACATCGGCTTGGGCCAAAGCCGGAGCGTCGTTAATGCCATCTCCCACCATGGCAACTCTCTGGCCTTGGGTCTGCAGGTCGCGGATGACTTGAGCTTTGTCTGCCGGGTGAACCTCGGCGATAACGCGGATCCCGGGCACTTGCAGAGCTTCGGCTACCTGCTTGGCCACCTCAGCCCGATCGCCAGTAAGCAGCATCACCTGCAAGCCCATCTTTTGCAGTTGTCGCAGTGTTGCCTGCGCATCAGGCCGCAAGGGATCCTGGGCTGCCAGCAGCCCCACCAGGGATCCCTCTACAGCCACGCCCACCACCGTTTTGCCGGCTGCCAATAGCGCCTCGGCCTGGGCCTGGGTCTCCTGGGACAGCGGGATCCCCAAAGCAGCCAGACCATCCAGGGATCCCAACACCACTTCCTGCCCTTCCACTTGGGCGGCGACTCCTATCCCCGGCTGGGTTTGAAACTCGCCGGCGGAGAGCAACGGCAAACCCTGGGTGCGGGCGGCTTGCAAAATGGCTTGCGCCAGCGGATGGCGAGTGCCGCTTTCCACTGTGGCCGCCAGTTGGAGTAGGCGATTGGGATCCAGGGAGGGGTCAAGGCTGAGACAGTCCGTCAGGTGGGGATCCCCTTGGGTGAGGGTGCCGGTTTTGTCGAAGACCACCGTTTGCAAGCGATGGGCTTTCTCCAGAACATCTCCCCCTCGGATGAGCAAACCCCGCTCGGCTCCCAAGCCAGTACCCACCAGGATGGCCATCGGCGTAGCCAACCCCAAAGCACAGGGGCAGGCCACCACCAAAACGGCAATGGCCATCTTGAGGCTGCTGAGCAGAGGTGTGGGGTGAGGGGGATGGTTGCCCAGATGCAGATGGGAGTGCAGGCTGAACCCCTTCAGGACAAAGTGCTCCGCACCGTCGCTCCCCCAGAGTGGGATCCCAACCCAGTACCAGAACCCAAAGGTGAGAATGGCCAGGGTCACCACCCCATAGGTAAAGTAGCCCGCCACCTGGTCGGCTATCCCTTGGATGGGGGCCTTGCGAGCTTGGGCCTCTTCCACCAGGCGGATGATCTGGGCCAAGGTGGTGTCTTTCCCGGTGCGCGTCGCCCGGCACAGCAACAACCCCGATTGGTTCAGCGTCCCCGCCACCACGGGATCCCCCACTTGTTTCAGCACCGGCAAGGGTTCCCCCGTCAACATCCCCTCGTTGACCGTGGCCTGGCCGGCAATGACCTCTCCATCCACCGGGATCTGTTCGCCGGCCCGCACCTGCAGCCAATCCCCCACTCGCACCTGTTCGATAGGACACCATTCTCCGGTTTGGGATCCCAGATCCAGGTTCCCCTCTGGGCTGGAAGCCAGAGATCCCGCCTTCTCTGCAGGCTGAACCCGCCGAGCCAAACTGGGACACAAGCTCACCAGCGATTGCAGGCTGCTGGCCGCCCGCAGGCGGCTGTGCTGTTCCAAGGCCCGTCCCAACAGGATGAAGCTGAGCATCATGACGGGCTCGTCGAAAAAGCACTCCCAGCCCACCTGAGGGGCCAACAACCCCGCCAGACTGGCCAGGTAGGCCGATCCGGATCCCAAGGTAACCAAGGTGTTCATGTTGGGGGCCAGCCGCCGCGCCCCTCTCCAACCATCCAGGACAATGCCGCGAGCTGGGCCGACAAAAGTCAAGGTCGCCAAGCCCCAGTGCAGCCAGACATCATTAAGGAGGGGCAAGCCCAGACGGGCGAAGAGATCCAAGTGTCCGGCGGCAGAAATCAGCAGCAAAAAAGCGGCGGTGAGCGCTTGGCGAATGTGGTGTCGGGTCTGCTGTCGCTGCCGAGAGAGGGGATCCGCAGGCACATCCAAGGCTTCTTCCCACCCACCGGGAGGGGAAGAGGGATCTTGAGAGTGCTCCGCACCGCTGACGCGAACGGAACTCCCGCCGGAGAGGGCCTCACCCTCTGAACTGTAGCGGCTGGGAAACCCTGCCTCTGTCAAAATCTGGGCCAGGTGCTGCGGGTCGGGCCGGAGTCCAGGGGCAAACTCCACAAGGGCCGACTCGGTAACCAGGTTAACGCTGGCCTTGACCACCCCCGGCTGTCTCAGCAGGGCCTGCTCAACGGTGCGAACGCAGCCGGCACAACTCATGCCCCCCACGTGGAGAATCAGGGATCCCTCCTGAGAAGGCGCTGTGGGCCTATCTTGGCCAGCCGGATCCCTTGGCCTGTCTGCCTTATGGGCCTTATGGGTCAGAGTGCTCCGCACCGCTGACGCGAATGCATCTGGGATGGCCATCTTTGTTCTCCCGTGGTTAACAGCCCCCTCGCCCTACTGGCCAGTTATGTAGCGGTAGGACAGGGCTCTACATCCCATTTTTTGCCAAACTCAATCGTAGGACTGGGATCCCGGCGACAAAGTGCTCCCCACCGCTAACGCAAACGGCAAGGGAACAGAAAGCAACAACTAGGCAGCGCGGGCAGGCGGGGACATAAAGCTGGGGGGAATGGACTCGGGAACATACCTTTGCAAAATATCCTCGATGGTCTGCATCGCTTCCGCATCCAACGACCAGCCCCAAAGGCCGGATATCGCTTCCAGATGATGGGGTTTGCGCGCCCCCCACAGTGCCACACTCACCCCTGGTTGATCCAGCAGCCAGCGCACCGCCAACTGAGCCAAGGTCTTGCCATAGCGATCCTGAGCAAACTGGCTCAATGCCTCTGCCGCCTTTAGGTACTGGGAGTAGCGCGGTTCAACAAACTTGGGATCGATCCCGGCGCGCATGTCCCCTGGGAGGAAGGTGGTTTGCGGCGTCATCCGTCCGCTCAGCAGACCTCGGCAGAGGGGACTGTACACCAAAGTGTGAATGCCGTGCTGATACATTTACGCTGAACACTGCTGAACATCACTGTTCAACTATGCAGCG
>NZ_JANSIB010000003.1:0-41998 GCF_047461895.1 Synechococcus sp. R55.8
CATCCATGCGCAGCGTGGTAGGAATCTCCGGCCTTCAGGCCGGGGAGGATGTCAAAAGACCTCAGCTGCCCAACACTGTGCAGCTGACAAAAAATACAGTTCTCTTGGGAGAGGAGCCGAGGGTGGTGGCGTTGGCGGCGCGGAGCGCTTGGGAGCGGATCCACCGGTTGGGAAAGGGGCGGCAAATGCTAACGTCAGAGTAGGGATCTTTCCGCTGGGCAAGGGATCCCGTTACCCTGGTTTTTGGCTTTTTCCCCAAGATCTGGATGTTAAGAGCTGGAATTGTCGGCCTGCCCAACGTAGGCAAATCCACTTTGTTCAACGCCCTCTGTGAAAATGCCAAAGCCGAGGCGGCCAACTTTCCCTTCTGCACCATTGAGCCGAATGTGGGGCGGGTGGCGGTGCCCGACGAGCGCTTGCAGGTGCTGGCCAAGATCAGCGGTTCTGCCGAGATCATCCCCAGCCAAATCGAGTTTGTGGATATTGCCGGGCTGGTGGCTGGAGCCAGCAAGGGGGAGGGTCTGGGCAACCAGTTTCTCTCCCACATTCGCCAGGTGGACGCCGTGGTGCACGTGGTGCGCTGCTTCCAAGACGAGAACATTGTGCATGTGGCGGGTTCGGTGGATCCCTTGCGGGATATCGGGGTGATCAACTTGGAGCTAGCCTTGGCGGATTTGGCCCAGATCGAGCGGCGCATAGAGCGGGTGCGCAAGCAGGCAAAGTCCGACAAAACCGCCCAACTGGAGTTGCAGGCTCTGGAACAATTACAGGCTGCCTTGGACGAGGGCAAGCCGGCTCGCCTGGTACCCCTCAGCCCAGAAGAAGAGCAGTTGATCAAAGGGTTGGGGCTGCTCACCCGCAAAAAAGTCATCTACGCCGCCAATGTGGCGGAAACGGATCTGGCCAGCGGCAATGCCTGGGTGGAGCAGGTGCGGCAATTTGCCGAGGCGGAAGGGGCAGGTGTGGTGGTGGTCTCAGCCCAGGTGGAGGCGGAACTGGTGGAGCTGCCCCCCGACGAGCGACAGGCCTATCTGGATTCGTTAGGGGTAAAAGAGGGCGGGCTGAAATCTCTCATCCGAGCCACCTACGAGCTGTTGGGCTTGCGCACCTACTTTACCTCTGGCCCCAAAGAAACCCGCGCTTGGACGATTCCAGTCGGCGCCACAGCCCCTCAGGCAGCCGGGGTGATCCACTCCGATTTTGAGCGGGGCTTCATCCGGGCCGAGACGGTGGCCTATGCCGATCTGGTGGCGGCGGGATCCCTGAATGCCGCCAAAGAAAAGGGCCTGCTGCGCAGCGAAGGCAAAGACTACGTCGTCCAGGAAGGGGACGTGATGCACTTCCGCTTCAATGTCTAGTTCCCTATCCTCCTGCATCTCTCAGGCAAGCTGGGTTTTCTCAGAAACTGAAGACTTGCTCCCTGTCTTTAGGCAAAAAGACTTAACCCGCCCTGGACAAGGGATCCCAGCGCAGCTCCGGCTGGGTCTGAGAGGGGGCCTTTTCCTAAGAAAACGGTTGACGCTGTAACGAAACATCACAATAATTGGACTAGATAAACAAATGTTTTAGGGATGTATTGATGGATCTGCTGCAATACGGCCCGATGGCCTGGGTTTACATGGCGATCTTTGCCTCTATCATTTGGTGTATTTGGGGTCGTTCGGAAGACGACATCATGTTCTAGCCAGAGCGGGAGAGCTTCCTCTGTCGGCGGGGGCCATTCCTTGCGCTTGAGCCGGCAGGGGCAGCCTTTCACCAATCGTGGCTCTGTAAGGACGTTGTAAAAAATTTTGTAGAATCCTGTTGGGCTTGCGCCAGCCTTGGGATTGACGGCAATACCATCCTAGGCAGTGGGAGACTTTTCCCCCTGCTTTTGCAACACGGCAGCCTGCAGCGGTTATGGGTGTTACCAGCTTGATCTCCCGACGTCCTCTGCCTGGGGCAGAACAGACGCCAGAGGGCTACCGTCTTTCTTGGCGGGGCGTTGGGGTGATGGGGGTGCTAAACGTTACCCCCGACAGCTTCAGCGATGGCGGCCAGTGGGGATCTGCAGAAGCGGCTGTGCAGGCAGCCAAAGCCATGGCAGCGGCAGGGGCCTTGATCGTGGATATTGGCGGCGAGTCCACCCGTCCGGGAGCGGAGCCGGTATCAGTGGAGGTGGAATGCGACCGAGTCTTGCCCGTGATCCGGGCCCTGGAAGGATCCGGGATCCCCATCAGCGTCGATACGCGCAGAACGGAGGTGGCGGCTGCGGCTTTGGCTGCCGGGGCGCACATCATCAACGATGTCGGCGGGCTGCGGGATCCCCAAATGATACAGGTCTGTGCCGAAAAGGGGGTGCCGGCGGTGATCATGCACATGCGGGGAGAACCGCGCACCATGCAGCAGCAGACCGACTATGCTGACCTGGAGGGGGAGGTTTTCGGTTTTCTCAGGGAACAGGCAGAGCGGGCCCTGGCAGCGGGCGTGCCCAGCGTTGTTTTGGATCCGGGCTTGGGCTTTGCCAAAACTGCCGAGCAGAATGTAGTCCTGCTTAAAGCCCTACCGCGGCTGGTGGCCTACGGCTACCCGGTCTTGGTGGGGGCCTCCCGCAAAAGTTTTGTGGGTAAGCTTTCCGGCATTGCCGTGCCCAGCGAGCGAGACAGCGCCAGCGTGGCCGTGCACCTGTTTGCAGCCAGCCGGGGGGCTGCCCTGGTACGGGTTCACAACGTGCCGGCTCATGTCTCCGCCCTCGCCACTTGGGAAGCTCTGCACCATGATGCAGGGTAGGCTGGTGCTCCAGGGCCTCGTCTTTCATGCTTATCACGGCCACTGCCCGGAGGAAGCGGTTTTGGGTGGGCATTTTGTGGTGGACGTGGAGATGCGGCTTTCCCTAGCCGAGATCCAAGATGACCTCTCGCGCACGGTGGACTACGCCCAGGTGTACGAGAGGGTGCGGCAGGAGGTGACCGGCCAGCGCCGCCGCTTGGTCGAGACCTTGGCAGACCAGATTGCAGAGCGGCTGTGGCAGAGCTATCCCCAGCTGGAGGCCCTGACCGTGCGGGTTCACAAGCCCCAAGCTCCCCTGCCGGGGCTGTTCGATGATGTTTACGTAGAGATCGACCGTCGCCGATCTGTATGAATCCCGACCTGGCCTACATTGCCCTGGGAAGCAACTTGGGGGATCCGCTGCAGCAGTTGCGCCTGGCTGTGCAGAAGCTGCCCCAGCTGGGAGAGGTGGCGGCCCGTTCCAGTCTCTACCGCAGCCCAGCCCAAGGGGGGCCACCCGGACAGCCTGATTACCTCAATGCAGTGGTGGCCTTGGATCCCTTCCCCCCTTACCAGTCTCCCCTGGAGTTACTAAGGGCGCTGCTGGCCATCGAGCAGGAGGCAGGACGGGTGCGGCGCATCCGCTGGGAGGCCAGAACCCTGGATTTGGATCTGCTGGCCATGGGCAGCCGCATCCTGAACAGCCCTGAGCTGACGTTGCCCCACCCCCGCATGATGGAACGTGCTTTTGTCTTAGCTCCCTTGGGGGAGATCGCTCCCGACTGGCGTCACCCTGAGACCGGTGTGGGGGTCAAAGAGGCACTCATCAGTTTGGATCAGTCCTGGCTGGAGCGCACGACCCTCGGCTGGGAGTAAGAAAGAGTTTGGTAAGCTGGTTAGGGATTTCGGCAAAAGGGATCCCATGGACAGCCTCCAACTCTGGCAGCGCTACTGCGATTGGCTTTACTACCATCCCGGCCTGGAGATTTTCGTCGATATCAGCCGCATCCGTTTCACTCCCCCTCAGGTGGAAGCGCTACGGCCTCGCTTTGCCCAGGCTTTTGCCGATATGCAGGCTTTGGAGGCAGGAGCCATTGCCAACCCCGACGAAGGCCGCCAGGTGGGCCACTATTGGCTGCGGGCGCCCGAGCTGGCTCCCACCCCTGAAATCCGGCAGGCCATTCAGGATTCCATTGAGCGAGTGGAAACCTTTGCCGAAAAGATCCATCGCGGAACCATCCCGGCCAGCGGGGGGGGACGGTTCACCGAGCTGCTCTGCATCGGCATTGGCGGCTCAGCTCTGGGGCCGCAATTTGTGGCGGAGGCCCTGGCTCCGCTGCACCCCCCCCTGAACATCCACTTCATCGACAACACGGATCCCGACGGGTTTGACCGGGTGCTGGGGCGGCTGGCAGACCAACTGGGGCAAACCCTGGTGATCACCACCTCCAAATCCGGCGGCACCCCAGAGCCCCGCAATGGCTTGGTGGAGGTGAAGCTGGCCTACCAAAAAGCCGGGATCCCTTTTTCTGCCCATGCGGTGGCCATCACCGGCCCCGGCAGCCAATTGGAGCAGCAGGCGCGGCAGGAGGGGTGGTTGGAGGTCTTCCCCATCTTCGACTGGGTGGGGGGGCGCACCTCCGAAACGTCCCCGGTGGGCCTGTTGCCGGCAGCGTTGCAGGGCATTGATATCCGGGCTTTGCTGGCCGGGGCAGCCACCATGGATGAGGCCACCCGCCTGCCCCACCTGGAGCGCAATCCCGCCGCTCTGCTGGCCATGGCCTGGTACATCGTCGGTCAAGGGCAAGGGCGCAAGGACATGGTGGTTTTGCCCTACAAGGATCGCCTGCTGCTGTTTAGCCGTTACTTACAACAGTTGGTGATGGAATCCCTGGGCAAATCCCATGATCTAAACGGCAACCGTGTGGAGCAGGGCATCGCCGTTTACGGCAACAAGGGCACCACCGACCAACATGCCTACGTCCAGCAGTTGCGGGATGGCTTGAACAACTTCTTTGTCACCTTCATCGAGGTGCTTCAGGATCGGGAGCCTGGGATCCCTTCCCCCTTCGTGGAGCCGCAGGTGACCAGTGGTGACTACCTGAGCGGCCTGCTGCAGGGTACCCGCCAGGCCCTCTACGAAAACGGTCGCGACTCCATTACCGTAACGCTGCCACGGGTGGATGCCCGCTCGGTGGGGGCCTTGATTGCCCTCTACGAGCGAGCCGTGGGCCTCTACGCCTCCCTAATCCAGATCAACGCTTACCATCAACCGGGGGTGGAAGCAGGCAAGAAAGCCGCCAGCGCTGTCTTGGAGCTGCAACGGCGATTGCTAGAGACGGTGCAGGAGCACCAGGGATCCCTGACTTTGCCCCAACTGGCGAAGCAACTGGGCTGCCCGGAGCGCATAGAAACCCTGTACTGGATTGTGCGGCACCTACACGCCAATGGCCGCGGAGTCCTGTTGACAGGGGATCCCGCCCGCCCCTTGGAGCTGAACATCCAGCCTCGGCCTGCTTGAGCCTCGAGTTTCCTGGAGCAAGTGCGGAGAGCAGGCTTGAGTTGGTCAATCTGTACCTCGCCTTAAGCCCTTCCCGGCCAGCCGACCCCCCTGCCTAGAATCGAGCAAGAGTCCACTCCAGGAGGAGACTATGGATCAATCTGCTGCCGTCCTACCCTTACAGACTCCGAAAGATGTCTCCATCGAAGATATTGAGCGGGAGCTGAACAAGATCTGGTCTTCCAAAGGAGAGAGCGTTGCCGCCCGCGCTGCCACCTTTACCCTGGTGGTGTACGAATCTCTGGACGATGCGCTGTTGCTGCCTTCCCCCACCGTCGAGGCCATCGCCACCCAAAACCCCTGTCGCGTCATTGACCTGCGAGCCAAACGGGAGGGATCTGCAGACGACGCCATCGAGGCCCAGGTGGCCGCCTACTGTCCGGTGACCCGTGAGCAGCGCAGCTCGTTGGTCTGTTGCGAATACATCACCCTGAAAGCGCCCGAATCGGCCTTTGTGCGGGCCTGCAGCACGGTCGCCTCGCTGCTGATCCCCAACTTGCCCACCTTTTTGTGGTGGCAAGGGGATCTGGATTTGAACAGCTTGCTGTTTCAAAAATTGGTGGCTCTGAGCAACCGGGTCATCGTCGATTCACGGGGCTTTGTCAATCCAGAAGAAGATCTGCAGGAAATCCACCTCTTGGTGGGTGAGGGGCGCCACTGTGGGGATCTCAACTGGCGGCGGCTGCTGCCTTGGCAGGAACTCACCGCCCAAGCCTTTGACCCTCCCGACCGGCGAGAGTCCCTCTACCTC
The DNA here is from genome assembly GCF_047461895.1 of Synechococcus sp. R55.8. Classification (NCBI taxonomy): domain Bacteria; kingdom Bacillati; phylum Cyanobacteriota; class Cyanophyceae; order Synechococcales; family Synechococcaceae; genus Synechococcus; species Synechococcus sp. R55.8. The sequence continues at coordinate 6,060 of NZ_JANSIB010000003.1, forward strand.
GTAGATCGCGTGAACCTCGACTACAAAGCCGGCAATCCCTGCCAGGCGTTCCTTTTCCTGGGCTGGCTGGCCGGTCGCCTGGGGTGGACTCCCACAGAGCGGGTTCAGGCTCAGGAGCACGATTACCAGATCGACCGCATCCGCTTGCAAACCCAAAGGGGCGGCGAGGTGATGGCAGAACTGGCGGCTGTGCCCTTGGCCTCGGAAATCAGCCGGCCGGGGGATCTCATCGGGCTGCGCCTCACCTCCAGCAACCAAGAAGCCGACGCCTGTACCGTGCTGTGCTCCGAAACCACAGGGTGTATGCGCATGGAAGCCATGGGGGGTGCTCAGAGATGTGTGGTTCGCCAGGTGGCTCCCCTGGAGCAGGATTCCCTCGACACCCTGCTGGCTGCCGAGTTGCAGCGGCTTGGCCCCGACTACCTCTACGAAGAAACCCTAGGGGTGGTGGATCAGATGCTGAAGCTGGGCAAAAGCTGAGATCTGCTTCTGGTTTAAGTGACATACTCCCGCACTCATGCTGATGCAAAGCGCTCCGCGCCGCTAAAGCGAGAGAGTGCGGGCTTCAAGGACTCCGTCCCGCTGACGCGAACAGTGACTCCGGTTAGCGCTCCGCGCTGCTAGCGCGAAAAGGACGGGATGCCCCACCACCCTGTACTTGATGTTTATAGCGGCAGTGTATAAAACCCCGCTACTTTTTATGTTTATGGCACCAGTCAAGGACAAAACATCATGTCCCCGCCTTTCATCCCGACTCTCACCCTGGATAGTGGCTAGCCACTAGTCACTAGTCACTAGCCCCTTAATAGAGGGCGGGGCTTCCCAGCGGTGTAGCTAACGGGGTGCGGGGGCAATCAGTCCCGCGCCCTGCCCGCAGGGTGAGCACCGGGATACATGGATCCCCGCCATACCCCTGAGCAAAATCTGTAGTAAAACGTACCTGTGCTGGCGTACCCTACAAGCACCGGATTGATCCAGATGCCTCCCAGCAAGCCGCTCGCGTTAGCGGGACAGAGTCCTCGCTGTTGACGTGGCTGGAGATTGGCCGGCGCGTATACAACTACACTTTGCCGGAAATCTAAGGAGTGGGTAGAATCTTGCTCTTGGCCACTGGACAGGGGTTCCTTGCTGCAGGAGTCCATCCTGCCTGCCGATGCACCCTTCCCTTCTGATTACCGTCAGCAGAACCCCTTGCCAGACAGCGTCTGCCGGGAACGGCCCAAGGGTTTCAAAGCCCTGCAAGGCCAGCTGAGAAGGCTGCAACCCAGGGGGGCGAGAAAACAGCAGGGGTCTTGCCACTGGAAGAGAGCACCACTGCAGGTTGCCAGGATGCAGCAGGGCATTGCCAATGGTTGCCAAGAGTTCCATTTCCAGAGGGCCCATTGGCGTTAGGACCGAGGGCAGACCCTCTTTATCTTTATCTTTTCTTTGTGGAAGACCTCAAGGCCAAGGGCTGGGCAAGGGGGATGTTGCCCAAGGAGTGCGTCGAGTCGGTTGCAAGTGCTGAGGGACGGTTAGCAACAGCTGGGCTGTCGGGGGGCCTCAGTGCCCTGAATGCCGGTACCGGGTGCATCGGGACTCAGCCTCAGCCTTGGGAACTGTGCTGGGTGGATTAGAGGTTGTTTTGCGAGCTGGCAGTAGCCAGGGAGGCTGGGGAAGGAGAACCGCCTGTCCAGTTGTTTTGTCGGGGGTTGTAGACCCAGGCAAGTGGCGTGGGGCAGGAATGCCCAACTGCGAGGTAAGGACTCCGTCCCGCTGACAGGAAGAGTGGCCCGCGCCCTGTCCGCAGGACGAGCGCCGGGAGGATGTTATAGTAGCTACAGAGGGGTCGGCTAGCTGCGCAAGGTCACCGGAAATTGTGTTGCCAACTGCGCCCTCACCTGGTTTTGCAGAGCTTCTACCTCCGCATCCGTGAGGGTGCGATCGGGAGCGCGGTACACTAGGCGGAAGGCAAGGCTGCGCTGCCCTGCAGGTACTCCTTGGCCCCGGTACTCGTCGAAAAGCTGCACCGATTGGAGAAGTTCTCCGCCCGCTCGACGGATAACCTTCTCGATCTCACCAACGGCAAGGTCGAGTGGCGCAAAGAAGGCGATATCCCGATCGGCAGCAGGAAAGGGCGAAAAGGGGACAAATTGCACAATGCCCCGTCTCTCCAGGCTTTCCAGCAAGGGATCCAACTGCAGCTCAAACCCATAGACCTGATCTGGCAGCCCCTTTTCCTGACAGAGGCGGGGGTGCAGTTGCCCGAACAAACCGATGCGGGATCCCTCAATCCACAAACTGGCCTGGCGACCGGGGTGAAGCAGGGACGATTGCTCTTCAGGGGGATCCAGACGAAACTCCGGGCCAAATCCCAGCCGCTCCAGAGCGGAGACCAGCAGCCCCTTGGCCTCGAACCAGTCCATGGGTCGGTTGCGGTGCTGCCAATCGTGGGGATTGGGATCCCCGCCCAAGATACCGCCGATATGCTCAGCTTCCCGGTAAGGGTGGGGGTTGGGGGGAAGGGCATGGGCAAAAACACGACCGATTTCAAAGGCTTGGAGCGGGCCGTTGCCTTGATCCCAGTTGAAGCGGAAGGCCTCCACCAGGCCGGGAAGTAGCGCATTGCGCACGGCTGAATATTCAGGCGAAAGTGGATTGGCAATCCTCACCAAAGATCCATCCTCCTCCGCCGGGCAGAGGGAGATGTGATATACCTCTGTCAGGCCAATGCCGCGCAGCACTTCTCGGATCTGGCGGGTGAACGTTTCCCGCGCCGAAAGGGATCCCACCTGCGGCTCGGTGGGTAGGGTTTCTGAGAAGCGGTCATAGCCGTAGAGACGGGCAAACTCCTCGATGAGGTCGATCTCCCGCTCAATGTCCCGCAGGCGATAGGGGGGAACGACGACCTGCCAAACGCAGCTGGCCACGGTTGCCGTCTCGGTAGCGGGGGAGAGGGCACTCTGGGAATTGGCCCCTTCGCAACGGGAGAGCTGAAAGCCCAAGGCAGATAGGATCTCCTCCACATCCGCCGCCTGCACCTCGTCCCCCAACACATCGATCAGCCGCGACAGCCGCAATTTCAGGGTGCGTTCCAGGGGGGGCCGCTGGTCAAAGGTGGTGAGGCCGGCCACTGCTCCCCCTGCCAGTTCCAGGATCAACTGCACCGCCCGATCCCGGGCCTGATCGAGGGTGGCAAAGTTAACCCCTCGCTCATAGCGGGTGGAAGCCTCGGTGCGCAGACCTTGAGACCGGGCCGAGCGCCGCGTCACCGCTGGATCGAATAGGGCTGCTTCCAAGAAAATGCGAGTGGTGGTCGAGCCGACCTCGGTTTCTTCCCCTCCCATGACCCCGGCCAGAGCTACCGGTTGGCTGCCGGCCACAATGAGATGACTGTCGGCTTGCAAGGTGCGGGTTTGGCCGTCCAAGGTCTTTAAGGTTTCTCCCGGCTGGGCCAAGCGCACCTCGATGGTGGGTTTTTTCTTGCCCATGACCTGGAGCAGGCGATCCCAGTCGAAGGCGTGCAAAGGCTGGCCCCATTCCAGCAGGATCAGATTGGTAATATCCACTACGTTGTTGATGGAGCGCATGCCGGCGGCGGCCAGTCGGTGTTTTAGCCAGTCGGGGGAAGGGCCGACTTTCACCCCTTCGATCAACACGCCACTGTAGGCGGGGCAGGCTTTGGCGTCGGCAATGCGCAACTGAAAGTTGGGGATGGGCTTGGCCTGAAGAGGCTTGACGGGGGGCAGGCGCAGCGGGTTGCGGGTGAGGGCAGCCACTTCGCGGGCGATCCCCACCATGCTCAGGGCATCGGCCCGGTTGGCGGTGGAAGTGAGATCCAGCACCACATCGTCCAAGCCTAGAAGGGGGCGCACATCAGAGCCAAGCGGATGAACCTCCAGATCCAAGTCGGGCGGGAATTCGTGGATCCCTTCGGAAGATTTCTCCAGCCCCAGCTCTGCCAGAGAGCAGATCATGCCCTCCGAGATCACCCCCCGCTTGTCGGCTTTGGCAATGGTGAGGGAGAGGGCGGGCAAATGGGTGCCGGGCGTGGCCACTGCTACCAGGATCCCAGGGCGGGCGTTGGCGGCTCCACAGACAATGGTGGCAGGCCGATCGGATCCCAAATCCACCTGGCAAACCTGCAGCTTGTCGGCGTTGGGATGAGGCTCGGCAGCCAGGATCTTGCCCAAAACCACCCCCTCTGCCCAGGTGCGGCGATCTTCAATCTCTTCCACTTCAAACCCCGCCAGGGTGAGGGCCTCTCCCAGTTCTTCGGGTGAAAGTTGGAAATCCACCAGTTCTCGCAGCCACTTCAAGGAGATGCGCATCGCTGAGCCATCGGTGCAAACGCCGCCCCCATTATCGCTCACCTGGCCCTCTTCTCCAGCCGGGATCCCGGCCCAAGATCGTGGGATGGCATAGACCCGGTTCTGGCCGGAACCGGTGGGACAGGGTGGGATGCTAAAACAGTGAAGGCGAGGGCTGAGGTCAGATCCAGCGCCTAGCAAGGTGAGGAAGGATGAAGAAAGACTGGGCAAAACGGTTGCGCAACGGGTTGATTGCCGCAGTAGCTGTGCTCTTGGCAGCAGGACTGTTTTTGGCTAACCAAGGGCGTCAGGCGGGCAGCAACTTAGAGGCTCTAGCCCAAGAGGCCATACCTTGGGAGCAAGCTCAGGCCAATGGCAAACCTTCTTTGGTGGAGTTTTATGCCGATTGGTGCAGCACCTGTCGTGCCATGGCACCCCTCCTGGCCAGCCTGAAACAGGAATTTGCCGATCAAGTCAACTTTGTCATGCTCAATGTGGATAATCCCAAGTGGCTGCCGGAGCTGAGCCGCTACCGGGTGAACGGCATCCCTCATTTTCTGTTTTTGGATCGGCAGGGAGAAGTGCTGGGATCGGCGATTGGCGAACAGCCGCCGTCGATTCTGCGAGCCAATGTGTTGGCTCTGGCAACTGGACAGCCCCTGCAGTTGACCAACATCGGGCCGGTGTCTGAGCTGGAGCGGGGCAGGCGCGCCCTCCCCAGTCAGCCGGATCCCCGCAGTCATGGTTAGGAGTTTGGTCCAGGGTTTTGTTGTCTTGGACACAGGCGGAAAGGTCTGGCCTCGGTTTGATATTGGATAACTTCTATCCATTCTCGTAGCTCACAAGAACAGGCCATGGCTGTCGAGACGACACCGATTTTGCCGGATCCGCAACGGTTGATCCCGAGCGAGCGCCTCAGACAACTGAATGTCCGCTCCAATTCAGCCGGGCTCCGGCAGCTTTTGGGACATTTGGCGGTGATGGCGGTGAGTGGCAGCCTGTGGGTGACCCAGAAAGGTGTCAATGGCTGGATTGCCCTGCCGGCGCTGGTGGTTTACGGGGCCAGTTTGGCGACGATGTTTGCTGCTTTGCACGAATGTGTACACCGCACCGCTTTTGCCAGCCCAAAACTGAATGACGGGGTAGCCTGGGTGGCGGGCTTGCTCTCATTTTACAACAGCACTTTTTATCGCCGATACCACAAATGGCACCACCGCTATACCCAGATTCCGGGCAAGGATCCGGAGCTGGAGGATCCCAAGCCCCAGAGCTGGCCGGAGTATTTGCTCGAGCTGAGCGGCTTGACTTGGTGGATCGGCAAGGTGAAGACCTACATCCGCATAGCCAGCGGCCAGTTGCAAGGCTATCCCTACATTCCTGAATCGGCCCGCCAAGAGGTCATTCGTTCGGTGCGGTTGCAGCTAGGGGTCTACGGCCTTGGGAGCTTGCTCTCCCTTCTGCTGGGGGATCCCTGGATAGTGTGGCTGTGGCTGTTGCCTTTGGCGGTAGGGCAGCCGATCTTGCGCTTCATTTTGCTGGCAGAGCACACAGGCTGTAGCCAAACCGAGGATCCCTTCTCCAATACCCGTACCACCCTTACCCTTTGGCCAATTCGCTTTTTGATGTGGAATATGCCTTACCATGCTGAGCATCACCTTTACCCCTCCATTCCATTTCATGCTTTGGCCGATGCCCATCAATACCTCAAGCCCCATCTGGCTCATCTAGGGCAGGGGTATGTGCGGGTTCATCGTCAGGTGATTGAACAATTTCAGGCATGACTCACTACACGTGGAGCCTGAACGATTTTCAGCTACAGTGCGGGATCCAACTGCCCCAAATCACGCTCGCCTATGCCACCTACGGGACTCTTTCCCCCCAAAAAGACAACCTGATCCTCTACCCCACCTCCTATGGGGCTCAGCATCCTGACCTGGAGTGGCTGATCCGTCCCGACGGCATCCTCAACCCGGAGCGGTGGTTTATCCTCATTCCCAATATGCTGGGCAATGGCCTTTCCACTTCCCCCAGCAACGATCCAGCCTGTGGCTTGCGGGAAGACGGCTTCTGGTTTAGCCACTGGGACAATGTGCGCCTGCAGGAGAGCCTGATTCGCCAACACTTTGGGATCGAACGCATCCGCCTGATCTACGGCTGGTCGATGGGGGCTCAGCAAGCCTATCACTGGGGATCCCTGTTTCCTGAGCGGGTGGAACGGATCGTAGCCCTCTGTGGCACCGCCAAGACCACAGTTCACAATCGGGTTTTTCTGGAGAGTTTGCGCTCAGCCCTAACTGCCGATCCCGCCTGGAACGGTCGTCGATTTACGGGTGTCCCAGAGCGGGGTCTGCGAGCTTTTGCCCACATCTACGCCAGTTGGGCTGTTTCCCAACCTTTTTTCAACCAAAAATGCTATGAATCCTTGGGGTATGCCTCTCTCGAAGATTATCTAGAGCGAGGCTGGGAGGCCAATTACCGCCGCCGGGATCCGCAGAATTTGCTATCGATGATCGAAACTTGGATCCGCTGCGATATCAGCGACAACCCCATTCACCGGGGAGATTATCGGGCTGCTTTGAGGGCAATTCAGGCCCAAACATTGGTGATGCCCGCCCAGACGGATTTGTATTTCACCCCAGAAGATTGTCGGGCTGAGGCAGAATGGATCCCGAACGCGGTTTACAAGATCATCCCCTCCATTTGGGGGCACCGGGCCGGTAATCCTCATCAAAACCCCGAGGATGAAGCTTTTATTCGCACAGCCGTGCAGGAGTTCCTGGAGAGCTGAGGGCACCTACACAGATTGCAGGCGCAGGTGTTGCACCAGAGCCTGTAGTCCCAACAGGTAGCTTTGTGCTCCGAAGCCGCTGATTTGCCCAACCGCTACGGCAGCAATGTAAGAGTGCTGGCGGAAGGGCTCGCGGCGATGGATGTTGCTCAGGTGGACTTCCACAGTGGGCAATCCTACGGCTGCAATGGCATCTCGGAGAGCAATGCTGGTGTGGGTATAGGCCCCAGGGTTGATCAGAATGCCGACATGCTGCTGGCGGGCGCGGTGAATGGCATCGATGAGCACCCCCTCGTGGTTGGACTGGAGAATCTCCAGCTTCGCCCCTAGCATTTCTGCCTGCCGATGCAGAGCCTGATCGATCTGCTCTAGGGATACTGAGCCGTAGATGCCCACCTCTCGCACCCCCAGCAGGTTGAGGTTGGGGCCATGCAGTACCAAGAGGCTGAGAGGCTCGCCGCCGGGGGCAATGGCAGTCGGATTAACGACGACGATGGGATCCATCTTCTACCGGAATGGGAGCAGGTTGAGGCTGGGGGTTCCCCAGCAGGGTGTCGATCACACGTTCCACCCATTCCCGGATCTTTTCCAGCACCTTTTCTACCCAATCCATCCGATCTGCCTCGCGAGGTTTTACGAAGGGAGTTTATTCGACGGACTTCTATGATAGCGCTTCTTTCCGAGGGGTGTAGAGCTGACTGGCTGGCCAGCCTTTTTCCCCAGCAGGGATCCCTTGTTTTGCCTACCCTTTTACAAGAATCTGAAGAAAATCCAAAACCCCTCAGCCAGACCAGTTCTTCAGCATCTGGCTAATGGTTCTGCAGATGATCCGCAGGGTCATGGAGCGCAGCAGGATCCCCATCTGAAGGTCTGTCCCCGGCAATTCAAATCGCTCCGCCTGGCCCGCCACCGTCAAAGTTAGGGTGGATCCCCGCTGCAGGAAGAGGGCGCCGCCGGGGTTGAGATCCCGTTTCAGGGTTTGCAGCTCTTGATCGGAGGGATCCCGCAGCACCACCAGATCGCTGCCTTCGTAGGCCAAGCCCTCCCGCTCCAGGGTCTCTGCGTCGGCTTCTGCCAAAAGCAGATCCAGTTGGGGATGGCGCAGCAGGGTTTTCACCTGGCGAAAGAGGCTGCCCTGCAGGGGTCTAGAGCTGTGGTTTAGCAGCACGCCCTCCCGACAGACGGATCCCACACATGCGTTGGGGCGGTGGGACAAAATATGCTCCACCAAGGTGTGCGCCTCCGCCAAGGTGAGGCGGTTAAAGGTCAAAATCGGGATGCGGGCCGTCTTGGGAAACAGATGGTCGAGGATTGCCCCCGGCACATCCACTCCCGCGCCAATGGCAGGTTTTTGGTGCATGAGCACACCTGGCGCAGCATTGATCTCGATGATCCCCAGGGATCTCTCTTTCCAGGAGCGCTCCAGGCTGGGGGCAATGACATCGATGCCCAAGCACACCAGCGAGAACTGCTGGGCAATGGTTTGGGCCAAAACCACGTTGTCGGGATGGACGGTGGCCGTGACATCGCGGCTCACTCCTCCCGCCGAGAGATTGGATACCTTGCGCAGATAGACCGTCCGCCCCGGTTCCAGCACACTGTCCACTGTCAAGCCTTGCTCTGCCAGAAAGCGCTCCATTGCCTCATCCCATTGGATCGGCCCCAGGGGAGAAGTGGGGGTATCCCAACGGACGGGATCCCGGTTGGCCTGCTCGATGAGCTGCCCGATGGTGCTTTGGCCATCTCCCGTCACCGAGGCGGGGCGTCGTTCCGTGGCCGCCACAAAGCGGCCTCCCACACACAACAGGCGAAAATCAGTGCCCTGCAGATGCTTTTCCAGGATCAGTCGGATGGGCTCCTCAGGGGGAAGGGCTGCCACGGCTACCTCGTAGGCAAAGGCCAGTTCTTCCGGGGTTTGAATGCCTGCTGTTACCCCTATCCCCTTGTGGCCGGCCACCGGCTTGAGCACCACCGGATAGCCGATTTCTTGCGCTTGCTGCAAAGCTTCTGCCAAAGAGGCGACCACCTCTCCCTGGGGCACGGGGAACCCTTGCGCCGCCAGAAAGGCTTTGCAATCGTCTTTGCGGGTGGTGAAGTCAGAGTCGAGATGGCTGTCGCAGTGAAAGGTGGTGGCCACCCCTCGCACCTGGTTGCGCCCATAGCCATACTGCATCACCCCCTCATCCCACAGGTAGTAGGTCGGGATCCCGCGTTCGTGAGCAGCCCGCAAGAGGGCATAGACCGTCGGCCCGCCGTACACCGAGTCGCGAAACAATTGCTGCAGGCGGCGCATCTCCCCTTCAAAATCGAAGGGCTGTCCTTGGGTGATGGCTTCCAGCCAATCCCAAGCAAAATAGACCGCAGCACGAGTGGTACGGCCATGTAAGGTCTGCACCGCGATGCGCACATACTCTGAAAACGGATGACAGCTCCACCGCTGCAAGTGGAGATCCATCTGCAACCGGTTCACCTCCGTCACCAGCCGGGCAAACAAGTGGGCGTAGGAAGGATAAGATCCCTCCTGCAACTGGGGGAAATGGAAGCAGACCTTGGACAGGTAGACATCAATGGGCAGCGGCTGTGGGCACTGGGTAAGGGCAAAGTCGAAGGTGAAAGCGGCTGTATTGAGATAGGGGTTAGGGCCGAGATAATGCTTCAGGTTGAAAATGTCGAAAACATCCGACTCGCGCGCGTTGATGCGGGGCACGCCCGCCGCCTCCTGCAAAACCATAGCCGGCCTCAAGAGAAGGGAAACAACGACCTCAGCTCGGAGAAAACCCAACTCCCCCGGCTTGGGCCGCTTCCATTATTCCCGATCCGACCCCCATCCCCGCAGCACAAGGGATCCCGGGCAGCTTTTTGCCTGTTAAAGCCCCTTTGGAGAGTTAAGTACAAGAGTTCCAGTCGAGCAGGATAGAAGGCAGGCCTGGGTCTGGATACCCCGGTAAGCTGCTGCTCCCCCGATTCCTGCTTGTGGATTTCTTATAGGCTAAATCCTATCGTGAAGTATCTGACGGATTAGAGTTCCCATTCTTCTATTAACAGCCGACTAAGTAAATAAGTCCTTTGTGTTGGAGAAAGCAATTTGATTTTCACTTCCTAAAATAAAGACAAATCTAGAGGAAAAAACAAAACCGAATTTTGTCAATTGGTCGTCTGTCTTTACAATAAGAAGATCCCACTTTTCTTTGACATAAGAGTTTATATTGGCTACGTGGAGACGAGACAGGATTTTTCCATCGCTTGGGAGATCAGATAGGGGGAAACCAGGCTCAACATAGAGATCTAACCTCTGCAGGTCTAGCAAATCGGCCACAATCACTGGAGGACAGTTCCGGCCAACGAGCACCTTTGGCTGCTCCTGCAGTCGATGTAGCTCCTGAGCAGACTCGTAAATAGCCAGACGTGTGTTTATCAAATCCCTAGAGGAGGTGCTGATAAGAAAGCGGGGATCAGATTTTGCTGCGTAAAAATCGGGCAGCTCTCCATTAAATATCCAATTCATTAGATCGGCCATTCGATACTTTGGATGCCAGTCGGTAAAAAACTTCTCATAAGCTCTTTTGGCAATCTCTATTGCTGATTCAGGGTTCTCTAAGTAAAACTTAATCTTTTCTACTAGCTCCGAATAAGAGTTGTAGGTATCGCAATATAGTCCGGGAACTAAGTACTCATCAAAACCAGATGCAAATGAAAGGCGATCTGTCAATAGAAAGCCCCCTGCAGAGATAATTTCAAGGTTCCTCAAGTTAATGTCGCCATTTAGGCTACAGTTAAAAGAGATCAAGGAGTGGGCAAATAAATGAGCTCCCTCTTCTCTAGTTCCTGACTTAGCAATCAAAGGCAAACCCGCTTCTCTCAGAGCATTGATCAGGAAAGAGCGCCTTGGGTGAAAGCTACCGATGTGGCCAAAGAAAGCAATTCTGTTTTCTCTTGTCTCTACCCACTCATGAGTGACCACGTACATATTCATCAAAGGCAGCCACGCCGCATTTTGGATCCCTGCTGAAACAAACCAGTGTAGATGCTGCCGATTGTAAGTAGTGACTACATAGTCAAAGTTCTCTTGGCTGCAGTAATTTAAGAGATAGTTAATAGGTGCTATTCTGTGACCATATAGAGGAAATCCCCAATGGGTATCTCCAGCTAACAAAACTGTTGGACAGCCGAACTTTTTGGTGTTGAAAGGTTTACATGAGTCGAAAATAGAAGAGTTAACTACTACTAAATCAAACTCTTTATCTTCAATCTGATTCGAACGATGCACAAACTCGTAAAGATCGTAGTCTCCCAAGGGGCACTCAACCAGCCCCTGAGGAATGCTGTAAAAGTTAAAGCCACACCCCTTCGCTGCCCATCCCGGACACAGGGTTACCTGCTTATTGGAAAAAACCGGGAATGTGAGGTAGTCCACCACATTTTGCCATACTAAGAGAACTCGCGGCTGTAGAGCCTCAGCTTTAGAATTTTCCATGGCTTGCATGAATAGCGCTTACCTCAAAACTTCTTGGCACAGGGCGAATTGTAGCATGTAGAGATGTTGAGAGCCAGATTAAGCTCCTGCAAGGAAGACAGAATGTAGCATCCTATTCCTTTCCCCGCCAGAGTTACAGTTATTCCGCCTCTCCTGCAGCGGGCAGAGAAAGCTTCGTTGGCTTTCCCCTGGTGCTCGGTGCTACTTTTGGTCTCCGATCTGCCACGCGAATGCGACTGCCCTCAGCCCCTCTCCCGCAACTAGGGAGGGGAGACTGGGTTCGCCAGCTGCAATTCGGAATAGAAATCTCCCAAGCTGCTCGGTCAACCCCAAACGCTATTCAAGACGCCATTCGACGCCATTTGTGGTGGGTGCGCATCCCAAAAACCACTCAGGCAAGCCAATTGAACTAACGAAGAGTACTCAGAAGCACAACATCCATAACCAGCAGCGCCCCAGCAAAGGCCAGCAGGCTGCGCACGATCTGGCGCTCTTGCTTAGAACGATGGGATCCACCCACACGAAGCCATTTCAGAGATTGGGGAAGGCGGTACAGCATAGGAGATTCGGCGGAACCCTAGGGTGATCATGCCCTATTTTGTGGGGTTTGGATTCCCCACGCTGGGGGGGAGAAACGGCTAGCCCTGAGGGGCAATTCCCTCTAGAGTGAGGGTTAGTCCATTGCCCCTGTCTATGACCACTCCCTTGACCCAAGCCGAAACCGTTTTGCAAAGGTGCTGGGATCATTGGCAATCTCTGGCCAGCCGTCGGGATTTACAACCGGAGTTCAGGGCTCTATCCACTTTGCGCAAGCGCCTCACCGCGCGGCTGTTTTCCATTGCGGTGTTTGGGCTGGTCAACCGTGGCAAGTCGGCCGTCCTGAACGCCCTAACCGGCGAGGAGCGATTGAAGGTGGGCCCCCTCAATGGGGTCACTCAGCAGCCCCAATCCCTGCTGTGGCAGCCGGAGCCAGGGATCCCTTGGCGGGTGAGGCTGGTGGATACTCCGGGTTTGAACGAAGTGGAAGGAGAAGCCCGCGAACAGTTGGCCTGGGATGTGGCCCGCTCGGCGGATTTGATCGTGTTTGTCATCGCCACCGACCTGACCCAGTTGGAATACCAAGCTCTCTCGGAGCTGCGCACTCTATACAAGCCCATCCTGCTGGTGTTGAACAAATGCGATCTCTACTCCGAAGCGGAGTTGCAGGCCATTTGTGCCCAGATCAGCCGCCACCTAGGCTGGGTATCGCCGCAGGAGATTTTGACCGTGGCCGCTTGCCCAAAACCTCTGAAAGTCCGCACCCACTGGCCGGATGGCCGCATTACTTTGGAATGGGAACGGCCTGCACCCCAAATTGAAGCCTTGCGGGGGCGAATTCTGCAGATTTTGCAAACCGAGGCGGGATCCCTCCTGGCTTTGAATGTGTTGAAGCGGCTGGACCGGGTTCAGGCCCAGATTCTGGAAAAACAGTGGCAGCACCATGCCCCCTTTGTGGAGCAATGGGGCCAAGCTGTCGCCCTCGGCAAGGGGATTGTGGTGGGCTTGGCTCCGCTGGGGTTGGATTTGCTGTTGGCCCCACTGCTGGATGGCCTTTGGCTGTTGGGCTTGGGAGTGCGGCTTCACCTACCCCGGACGGCCTTGTGGAGGGGGCTGGTCTCCTTTCGCGAGGGGCTGTGGCGACCGCTGCTGCTCAATGGGGCTTTGCTGCTTCTGGCGGAAGGGGTGAGTTCCTGGCTGTGGGGAGGCTGGGGCAACGGCCTCTTGCCGGGTCTGGTAGCGGGGGTCAGCCTGTATCGCCTGGGATCCCTGGCGCCACAGGTGCTCAGCCGGTTTGCAGCCCGAGCGTTCGGCCTGGAAGCGGGCCTTCGTGCCTTGATCGGACGGGAAAGGTTGGCTATGACAGACTGCACAGCCTCTCTGCCAAGCTCCCTGGCCTAGTTCTCAACCATTTCGGCAGCGTGGTAGGAGCTGCGCACCAATGGCCCTGAGCGCACCTGGCGAAACCCCATCTGGCGGGCTATCTGGCCCAGCTCGGCAAACTCTTCCGGAGTCCAGTAGCGTTCCACAGGGCGATGGGCCAAGGAAGGCTGCAGGTATTGCCCCAGAGTCAGACGATCGCATCCCACCGCCAGCAGATCCCGGAAAGTTTCCAGCACTTCTGCGCGGGTCTCCCCATGCCCCAGCATCAGCCCAGACTTGGTGGGTAATCCAGGATTCAGCTCCTTGACCGTTCGTAAAACCCGCAAGGACAAGTCGTAGCCGGAGCTGCGCCGTACTGCCTGGGAGAGGCGTCGCACCGTTTCGATGTTGTGGTTGTAGCAAACAGGCTGGGCAGCCACCACACGGGCAATGCACTCGCGATCCCCGCGAAAGTCGGGGGTGAGCACCTCGATCTGGGTGCCGGGGCAGCGCCGCCGAATTGCCTCCATGACCTCCACAAAGCGACCGGATCCCTGGTCGGGCAGATCGTCGCGGGCCACCGAGGTGAGTACCACATAGCTGAGCCCCAGCAGCTCAACCGCCTCGGCCACTTTCTCCGGCTCTGTGGGATCCAACGGTGCGGGCCGTCCACTGGCCACCTGGCAAAAAGAGCAGGCGCGGGTACAGATCCCTCCCATCAGCAGAAATGTAGCGGTTTTTTGGCTGTAGCACTCGGCTCGATTTGGACAGCGCCCCTCCTCACAAATGGTGTGCAGGCCCCGCTGCTTGATCACCTGCTGCACCGCTGAAGTCTCGCTGGCTTTGCCGATGGAACGCTTGACCCAACTGGGAAGAGGGCTAACCGACATAGGGAGAACCGTTGCGTTAACTGGGTATCGGCAACAAGACTGCGCCCCTCTACAGCCGAAGGATGCAGCGCCTGCTCTGCCATTCTGACATGATGAAGCTCTGGGTTCCGAAAAGGGGAGGCCGAAGTCTTTGGGTCGACGGACTTCTCGGCTCGCACCAGCGGGACAAAGTCCTCCCAAAGCTCAGCCCTGTTCAGGGTTGCATGGGTCTTTCGGGGAGATTAAGCCACCTAGGGTGTGGTCAGCATTTGGTTGACGATGCGCTGCACAATCTGAAAGCCGGTCACCGCCTGCCAACCCAAGATCGCCAGGATCACCACGTTTAATAGGACATGCACATTACGCGCCCAGACCTTTTGCCCGTCTTTCATCAGCGGTGCTAGAGCCGCAGAGCTGGCCACCAAGGCCACAATGCCCAACCCAGCCAGCAGGTGAGGCCCAACAAACAGCTTGCCATTGTTCAGGTAGGTAACCCCCATGCCGCCCAGCGCCCCGAACACCATCAACACCAAGAACAGGGATCCGGCGAGGAAATGCCGCTGACCAAACTTCCCTTTGATCAGCTCTTTGCGTTCTTCTGCCGAGGCAGTGCGCACCCGTCGCGCTTGCAGACCCAGGTAAAGGGCATACAGGGCCAGCGCAAACGCCAAAATCATCAGCACAGGATGAAAGAAGGGCAAGGCCAGCTCTAGCCAGCGGGGAAGTTGAATGCTCATAGAGATCGCAGGATGGAAGAGGAAGACGCCCCCAAATTAACATGAGTTAACCTGATGCGCGGCAGTCTCCAGTCTCAGCGCAGCGGACTGGCACCCTATGGCAGGGTAACCCCCTGCGTCACTTTGTGGCTACGCAACGCTGCCGCGGCCCAGCTTTATCCCAGTCGCCAGCAAGAAAAACTCTTGCACCACTGGGGGCGGATGTGCTGAGCCCTCTACAGCGCGGCGGTGGCAGATCGCAAAACCAGCTACCAAAAGCTGGGCAGGTCTGTCAGCTACTTCGACACCGCTGACGGGAATAAGCAACTGAGCTCGCTGAAGCGTCAGAAGCGGCTAGCCGCGGTTCAGGCTATCGCGAAAGTCCGCCGGCCAGTTGAAGGCTCGCTTCTGCAGAAAGCTGCCAGCTCCCAAAGGTTCTAAAGGCCGGCAAACCCATCCAGCTGGCTCGGAGGAGAGATGGGCGTGTCAGGACAGGGATCCCACCGGCGCGAGATATTTTCCGTCTATGAGAAAGATGCCATTGGCAAACTGCACACTGTAGGTGCCCAACAGCCGCCGCTGCAGGATCACCCCTTGTTCGTGCAAGCGGATCAAATGGGCCGGGCGCAACATCGGCATTGGGTCAGCCGTTTTTAGGTAAGGAGGCATCTCCACCACTTGAACCGTTGCCCCCACCGGCAGTAAACCCTGGGCTTCAGACATAACGGGAGTCCATGTGGCAAGTGTCTCTAGCTTAGCTGAACGTAGGACGATGTATGCCCAAAACCGAACCCGAGCAGGATGACAGCATTAGGGCAGATCCCAGAGGAGCCGAACAGATTGGATCCCCGAAGAATTGTTGTAAGATTTTTATCAAGCACGAGGATTCAACGAGATAAAAAGGTAACATCTTGCAAGGTGAGTTGGTTTTTCCCACAAAGAAAAAGCAGTCGGCCTTTCGGGGTGCTGCCAACTGATCGCCAATTTGCTACCATACCATGAACTCTTGGTACCCATTTTTTGTGTCCTTGGATACGGAAACCTCATTTGCCGAGGCAATTTAGGGGTTCTCTTGTCCTGGAGCTGTGGGCGCAGCGCTTAGCAAGCTCGCCTTCGGCCTACGCACCAGCCAGATCTTTGCCGAAATTCTGTAGAAGTGTTAAGAATAGTTACATTGGTTTGCTATCTTCTCAGTTTTCATACTCGTCCTTACTTCAGCGCTGCGAAACGACCATGCTAGATCCCATTCCCCCCCCAGCCCTTGAGGAATATCTATTGGAAACGGGCATTATCGACCGTTCTCAACTGAGCCTGGCCAAGAAGCTGCAGCATCGCCAGCAAGGGCCGTTGCTGATGATCCTTTTGGAGTTGAGTTTCATCGATCTGGAGCAGCTCAGCCGCCTTTTGGATTTGGGCCGCGCCTACCCTTTTGATCATGCTGCAAACGCTGGATAGTCTTCAGCCCAACTGGCAACAGGCTCTGGCTCGGTGGTTCGCTGCTGAGCAGGGATCCCTGCTGCTGAAAAGCTGTGGGGGCCAGGATCTGGCGAAGCTGCGCAGTGTTTTGCAACAGATCTGTTCTCCTGTCCAGTCTGTTACGTTGCTAACAGAAGACTTGGAGGTGGTGGCCGGCCCATTGACGCTGCAAAGCTGGGATCCTCAAGCGACGGGCCATTTTGCCCACCTTTATCTGGAGCGTTCCGCCTCTAGCTCACACATGAGTCGTTTGGCGGCTATTGTTGCTCGGTTGCGCGCTCCCGACGGGTGTCCTTGGGATCGGGCCCAAACTCCAGAGTCTCTTACCCCCTACATTCTTGAAGAAGCGTATGAGACGGTAGCTGCCATTCGAGCCGGGGATCCGGCAGCAATTGCCGAAGAGCTGGGGGATTTGTTGTTGCAGGTGGTGTTGCAGTCTCAGATCTTTGCCGAGCAGAACCACTTTGATCTGGAAGCTGTGGCTGCGGGAATTGCCGATAAGCTCATCCGCCGTCACCCCCATGTGTTTGGGGATGCTGTGATGGCAGATCTTCCGGAGTTGCACCGCTCTTGGGAACAGATCAAGCAAGGGGAGCGACCGGATCAAAGCCTTGGCCAAAAACTGCTGCACTATGCCCAAAGTTTGCCTCCCCTAATGGCTGCCCTGAAAATTTCCTGCAAAGTGGTGGGGGCAGGGTTTGAGTGGCCAACGGTGGAGGGGATCTGGGCCAAGATCCGCGAGGAAGAAGCCGAGCTGCGTCGAGAATTGGAGAGGGATCCCCCCGATCCAACTCGGCAGGAAGCCGAACTGGGGGATCTGCTTTTTGCCCTGGTCAACTTGGGCCGTTGGTATGGTTTGGATGCTGCCCAAGCTCTAACCCAAACCAACCTGCGCTTTGCTCGCCGTTTTTTGCGCATGGAAGAGCTGGCTCAGGAACCAGCGGGATCCCTGCCCGGCGATGGCATAAGCTCCCTTCTGAAAGGACGCAGTTTCCAGGAGCTGGAAGTCCTTTGGCAACAGGCCAAGCAAGAATATCCCTAGTTTGGATATGGGGTTGAGCTGGCGCTGGCTTTGAGGGGGTATCCGCCCACACAGTCTTGGGGCAAGTTCTCTTTGTAGGGTAGGAGCTGTTCTGAGCACCTGTCTCTATGTCGGCTATGTCTCCAGTTTCTTCCTTTGAGCAAGCTGGGGCTTGGATTGAATGCCTGCCCACATGCCAGAATGCAGCAAACCCCCCTCGCTATGCTCCTGTACGGGCCGGGGAGTATATTCGCTCTAAGCTGAAGGTTTCGATGATTGGGGAGGCAGGGCAGAGCTCTCGGAGATCTCAAACTCAGATAAAGTTTCAAAGCTCCCCGGCAGAGGATACAGCTACCTCCTGGCTTTGATTCGAGAGCAGTTTGGGTGGGTTGCCTAATCTCAAGGCTCGGCTGCCTGTGGTGAAACCTCTTGCCCGTCATTTGGCCTGTGCAAATTCAGATCCGCCATCTCATCGAATATCGCTACAGTCGTCCAGTCCAACTGGAGCCCCACACGGTGCGATTGCGACCGCGCTGCGACGGGATCCAAACTCTCCTGGCTTTTGAGTTGCAGGTGGATCCGCAGCCGGTGGGCCAATCGGCGCTGGTGGACCTGGAGGGCAACGCGGCGGTTCGGCTCTGGTTTGGGGATCCCACCGAGCACTTGCGCATCCAAACTCAGGCCACGGTGCTCACCCTGCGGCAGAATCCCTTCGACTACCTGCTCTGCGATTGGGCCACCCATCTCCCCATCGACTATCCCAGCACGCTGGCAGCCCAATTACAGCCTTATCTGACGGCTCAGGCGGATCCCGGCATCCAGGCCTTGGCCTGGGAGCTATGGGATCACGTGCAGGGGGAAACGACAGCTTTTCTGCCGGCGCTGAACCAGCGCATCTATTCAGAATGCCGCCACATCTTGCGGGAAAAGGGGGATCCCTGGCCTGCCGGCTTGACCTGGCATCGCAAAACCGGAGCCTGCCGCGATTTGGCCCTGGTGTTCATGGAGGTCTGCCGTACGGTAGGCTTGGCCGCGCGCTTTGTCAGTGGCTACCAGGTCAGCCCCTCGCAGCCTTCGGGGGAGAGCAGGGGTGGAGAACCCCCAGAGCCTGTGCGCCGTCATTTGCACGCTTGGGCGGAGGTGTACTTGCCAGGGGCCGGTTGGCGGGGCTTTGATCCCACCCAGGGGTTGGCCGTGGCCGATGGTCATGTGGCTTTGGCGGCCAGCGCTTACCCCAGAGATGCCGCTCCCATTTACGGCCATTGGCTGGGCAAGGGCGTTCACAGCAGTATGAGCTACACCATCCACATCCAGGCGGGATCTTCTGCGCAAAGCCAAGCCCAGCTTGCTGCAGACAGCCTTAGCACTTCACCAAAAGTTTGGGGCTGAAGCCGTAGAGCTTCAACTTGGCCGGATCCCAAAGCGGAAATTTGAGATAGCATAGCCTAGCCCAGATCTTGAGAATTTGCCGAGGGATCCCGTTGACCCAGTCTATTGATGTCCCCACCAGCGTTGATACGTTTTTGCAGGAGTTGGCCGCCATTCAGCAAGTTGGGCCGAAGCGAGTGGCCATCCTGGGCAGTCGTCATGTGCCCATTACCCACCAGTATTTGATCGAGACCCTCAGTTATGCCCTGGCCCTTACCGGCAATCAGATCCTCACCTCTGGGGCCATTGGCACCAACTTGGCCGTCATTCGGGGGGCGATGCGGGCGGACATGAAGTCCTTGACGGTGATCTTGCCCCAGAGTTTGGAGCGACAGCCGGCAGAGTCGCGGGCCAGCCTGGAGCAGGTGCTGCATCTGGTGGAACATCCCGAAAACGACCATCTTCCCCTGGCGGAGGCCAGCCGCCTGTGCAACCTGGAGATCATCGGCAAGTGCCAGCAGTTGATCTGCTTTGTTTTCCACGACAGCGTCACGCTGCTGGATGCCTGCAAGCACGCCGAGGAGCAACACAAGTTGGTGACTCTCTTCTATTTCGACTGATTCGACCTTCTACTTTGGCCCAGCCTGTGGCAGGGGGAAGTGTTCTTGCAGCCAAGCTTCGGCTTCTGCCGGGGTGGTGAGTTCGCCGTTCAGGGTGAGGCAACGCAGTTGCTCCAAAATGGCTTGGAAGGGGCGACCTGGCTTATAACCCAGACGACGCAGATCGTGGCCGTTGAGCAGCGGCTTCACCCAGTACCACTCCTGCAAATAGCGCCAGATCAGCCGCCGGGCCGGCTTGGGGGCGATCCCGGCCAACAAAATCACCGCCGGGATCCGCAGCCCCTGCAGCAGTTGCACCACCTGGGCCGGAGAGAGGGTGCTGGGATCCAGTTGGGCCAACAGGGTTTGGTAATGGGGGAAATGGCTGAGGCGTTCGATGCCTGCTTGGGTGAGGTGGAGTTGGCTGGCCACCTGGGGGGCTTGGGGTAGGGTGAGGAGGAGAGCCTCTAGGCGCAGTTGCCAGATCTCCTGGGATCCCAGCTCAGGATAGCGGCGGCGAAAGTGATAAGCCCAGCGGCCCACCCGTTGCAACCGCCGGCACAGGGAGGGATCCCACTCCAGGTCGGGGTGAATACAGCGCAAAGCCCCCCATTCTGCCAGCCGCTCAAAGGCTTGGGGCCAATCGCGGGATCCGAGAATGTAGGCCAGCTCCTGCTTGAGGCGATCCCCGCCGACGGCATCGTGCAGACCACTGGCCACGGCAGCGCGGATCCATTTTTCTGTGGTCGAGTCCAGGGCGAAGCCCAAGCGCACCGCAAAGCGCACCGCCCGATAAATGCGGGTGGGATCCTCGATGAAGCTGTTGGGGTGTAATGCCCGGATGATCCCCTGTTGCAGATCCGCTTGTCCGCCGAAAAAATCCAGCACCTGTCCTCGCTGGGGGCCGTTGAGGCGCAAGGCCAAGGCGTTGATGGAAAAATCCCGCCGATAGAGGTCTTGCTGAATGGATCCCATGGCCACTTCGGGGGGAGAGGCCGGGTAGGGATAAAACTCCGTGCGGGCGCTGGCGATATCCACACAAAAGCCGCCTGGCCAGATCAAGGCCGCCGTTTGGAATTTGCCGTGGATCTCCAGCCGCGCTTCTGGGAAGTGCTGTTTGAGCGCTTGTCCCAAAATCAAGCCCCAGCCCGGGGGATCCGTCCCATCCGGGGCCGAAGAGTAGGGCCCATCCACCACCAAGTCCAGATCCAGCCGCTCCAGGTTGGGCGAGGGCTGCCGTCCCCACCGGTGCAGCAGCAGATCCCGCACCGTTCCCCCCACCAGATACAACCTCAGGCCCTTCTCATCGGCGATGTGGGCGGCCTGCTCCAGCAACTGTCGATGCCGCTCCGACAGGGCCGCGAAGGTGAGATCCAAGGGGCAGGAAAGGGTGGGCAGAGCCAACTGGGGTGAGAGGGCCGGCAACTCGTGTAGGTGCCGCAACACATCGGTGCGAGTTACAATGCCCACCAACTGGCCATCCTGGAGAACCGGCAGGCGGCCAATATCCCACTGCACCATCAACCGCTGAATCTCCGCCAAGGGGGTGTCGGGGGAGAGGGTTTTCACGTCGGTGGTCATGTAGCCCTTGACGGGGGCATGGCCAAACCCGTGATGCAGGGCGATATCGATATCCCGCCGCGAGATCACCCCCACCAGGCGACCTTGAGCGTCCACCACCACCAGGCCGGAATGGCCGTAGCGCAGCAGCACCCGCTGGGCCTCGTCGATGGTGATCTCCGGTCGGATGGTGCGCACCGGGGCCGACATCAAATCTTTGGCCGTCACCGGGGGCGGGATCCGCTCTTGGACAGCCTGCCTGAGGGCCGCCATGACTTGGGCCGGGTCGGGCAAAGGCTGCTCTGGGCTGGCTTTTAACGTGGCTGCTGCAGCACAATCGTGTCCACCGCCGCCGTAGAGGGCCATCACCCTGCCCAACTGGGCAAACTCCTGCCGCGCCCGCCCGATCAGGCTGAGCCGCTCCCCCTGCCGCGCCACCAAGAGCAGCACATCCACTCCCGTCAGATCCATCAGCCGCATCACCAGGCCGGCCAAGCCGGGCACAAACTCCGGCAGCTCTAGCAGCCATTCTCCCAGGCGATACTCCCCCACCTGCTGCACCTGCATCTGGGCCAACCCCTGGCTGAGCAGCTCGCGCATCTCTGGGGTGAGGCCATCCCCCAAAAAGCGCCGCAACAAGACCAGGTTCACCCCCTGATCCAACAGCCAGCTCAGGGCAGCAGCATCGCGGGCGGTGGTCTCCGGGAAGGTCAGGGATCCCGTATCCATGTGAATGCCCAAAGCCAGCGCCAGCCGCTCAAAAGGGCTGAGAGGGATCCCAGCAGCCTGCAGCCGCTCCACCAGCAAGGTACAGGTGGCCCCCACGGCCTCGATATGACAGTTCACCTGCTGCTGCGGCCAAAAGCCATCCGGTGGGGTTTCCGGATCCCTGAGGTGATGGTCGAAAATCTCGATTTGGGTGCCGGGGACGCTCAACCAAGCGGCAGCTTTGCCCAAGCGATCCGGATCGTGACAGTCCACCACAATCCACCGCTGCACCTGTCCCGGATCCACAGAGCGCAACTCAATGAGGGGAAATTCATCTCGGTACAAGGCCAAAAACTCCTGCACCCCCGGCAGGGATCCCCCGGTCAAGGCGATGCGGGCACCCGGATACAGGCGCGCCGCTCCCACCGCCGCCCCTAGGGTGTCGAAATCCGCCGATTGATGGCACAGGACCAGATCCATTGCGGCAAGAGTTGTCGTTTTCCCCCCTTCCATCCTGGCCTAAGCCGGGATCCCTCTTGTTGGAATCGGACAAGAAGAAATGAAGGGCTGCTCAACTCCGAGGGGCAAGTGAAAACCTCGAAGCTAAGTTTCAGGACGGGTGTCCGGGTTTTTATCAAAAAATTGGGTCATAACCCCGTCCTACCGCTGCGCAGAAGCAATCCAGTAGAGTGGGGAGGATGCCAGCAAGGAGCCTTCACAGGGTCGTCAGCTCCTTTTCTTTTTCTGCCAGCAGCTCATCGATCTTCTTAATGTAGCGGTCAGTTAGTTTCTGGATGGCATCCTGCAAGCTTTTGGACTCATCTTCAGACAGCTCGCCATTTTTCTCTCGCTTGCGCACCGAGTCGATGCCATCCCGCCGGATGTTGCGGATCGAGACTCGCCCCTCTTCGGCTAGCTTGGCCACCTGTTTGCTCAGCTCTTTGCGGCGCTCTTCCGTCAGGGGGGGAATGGTGAGCCGCACCACCTTGCCGTCGTTGCTGGGGGTTAGACCTAGGTCAGAGGCAACAATGGCCCGCTCAATGGCCGCCAAGGTCGAGGGATCAAAGGGCTGGATCAAGAGAGTGCTGGAGTCTGGCGTGGTGAGGCTGGCCAGGGCCTTCAGGGGAGTGGGCACGCCGTAGTACTCCACCTGAATCCGATCCAGCAGGCTGGAATTGGCCCGCCCGGTGCGTACCGTATTAAAGGAGCGCTGTGTGGCTTGCACAGCTTTGTTCATCAACTCCTCAATCTCAGCTAGCTCCACGGGGTTTTCCTCGCTTTCAAAATCAGTTTCCAGATATCAGGCTCTGGCAGCAAACCTGGCACCTCTACGGTGAGCCTGACCTCAATTTTACTGCCTTGTTGGGATCCAGATGGGATCCCGTTCCCCAGAGCTGCACCTGCAGCTGGCGAATTTCCGCAAAATGCCCCCCAGTGGGATAGTACGAGCTCAAAGCTTTTCTTAGACTGGTCTGGACTTTACTGCACAATACAGGCACGACGAAGTTTTATGCCCTCTCGTCAAGTTTGTTCTTCAACGGCCCTAGCCTGGCTGATCGGCAGCTTGAGTCTCCTGGGTTTTGGAGCGGCTGCGGCAGCCTTAGAGCTGCAGATTGTGTCCCCCAATGCTTATAAAGTGCCCTACCTGGGAATTGATGGTGTTTTCACTCTGGATACGTCCCTGGAACAATCGGCCAACGATCCGCGCAATCCAAAGCGGGTGAAGTTTGAGAAGATGGAGTTCTTCTCCTTCTACGCCGATCTGGAGGGGAAAAAGCCCCTGGCGGAAAATTGTCGCTACGCCTATCGGGGGGCTGCGCCGGATCCCTTCTACTACCCTGAGCGCTCCTTAAGTTCCATCTGGGATTTGTTTCAGTTGCAGCCTGGAGCAGACGCCAGTTGCGAGACCTTCACCTATGTGATTCTGCGGGCACCCCACGGGGATCCGGTGCACATGCACCTGCGCTACGGAGGCCGCAACAGCAGCTTCCAGGAACTTCTGAACATCAGCACTCTGCCGGAGGATCCTGCCAACTTCAACCCCTGGTGGAGCACCTACTGCGCGGAGGGGGTAACCGGCTGCGATTGATGGGCTGGGCGGCTCACAACTCCTGCCGGGCTTCCAGGGCACGGGCCAGGGTGACCTCGTCGGCGTATTCCAGCTCGGATCCCATGGGCAGGCCGAAGGCCAGGCGGGTCATGCGCAAGGTGGGGGCAACTGGCTTCAGGTAATCCTTGACCACGTGCATGGTCACCTCTCCCTCTACACTGGGGCTGAGGGCGAAGATCAGCTCCTGCGGTTTTTCCCGTGCCACCCGGGCCACCAGCTCGCGGATGTGCAGTTGGTCGGCCCCGATCCCGTTCATGGGGGAGATGAGGCCGCCCAAAACGTGGTAGAGCCCCTTGAACTCGCGGGTGCGTTCCATCGCAATCAAATCTTTGACATCGGCCACCACGCACCACAGCAAGGGATCCCGCTGTGGCGAACGGCAAATCTCACAGGGATCCTCCGCTGACCAGTTGAAGCAGATGGAACAGTGCCGAACCGTCTGCTTGGCTTCCAGCAGGGCTTTGGCCAGGGCCTCGATCTCGCCGGCAGGCCGGTTGATCAAGTGGAGAGCTAGGCGCTGAGCGGTTTTGGAGCCAATGCCGGGCAGCCGTTGCAGCTCTTCGATGAGGCGAGCCAAGGGGCGAGTGTACATAGAGAGTTAAGGAGGCGGGGCTCAACCCAGTCCCAACCCCGGCAGACTGATGTTTCCGGTCAGCTCTTCCATGCGTTTGCGCATCGTCTCAGCAGATTGGGTGTAGGCGTTCACCATTGCTGTCAGGAGCAAGTCTTCTACCACATCCACCGACTCCTGGAGCACTTGGGGATCCAGAGAGACCTTAAGGGGTTCTTGGTTGCCGTTTACCGTCACTTTCACCAGCCCATTGCCGGCTTCGCCGACGATCTCCATCTCCTCTAGCTCTTTTTGCAGCCTTTGAGCGCCATCGCGCACCTCTTGGGCTTTCTTGAGCGCTTCTTGGATTTTGCCGAAGGGGCCAAAGCCTCGAGTCATGGGATCCTCTCTTGGGTTATCCAGATACTGCTGTTCTACTCTACCCGTTTCCCCATCGCCGGTGAAAGCACTCGCAAGTCTGGGCAGAGGTGCTTGCACCGCTAACGCGACCGGTCTTCCTTAGGTTGCCCTTAACTCTGGCAGATTATCCTCACAAGAGAAGCCGAAGATCGACCCAGAAACTCCATCTGCTCATCAGCGTTTGCTGTCCGGAGGTGCTATGGCTCAATTGTTGCAGGATCCCCGCTCTCAAGTAGCCCAGCCCAGTTCAACTCGGGTGGAGCCTTCTCCCTGGCGTTGGCGGCGCTGGATCCCGGAGCGTTGGTATGTGCATTTGGGCCTGGTGCTGGCCTGCTTGGTTCTGGGATTTCCGGTGTTGTACGCCCTGCTCGTGAGCACCCAGAACAATGCCGAGGTGTTCCGCTATCAATTGACCTTTGGCTCCTCTTTTGCCTTCAACTGGCATCAGGTGATGGTGGCGCGGCACTTGGGCCACTACATGGTCAACAGCACCATCGTGGCGGTGGCGATCACCGTGGGCAAGACGGTTTTGTCGCTGCTAGCCGGGCTGGCCTTTGTGTACTTCCGCTTTCCCGGCAAAGGGCTGGCCTTTGGCTTTGTGCTGATCACGCTGATGATGCCCACAGAAATCTTGATCATTGCCCTGCTGCGGTTGGTCACCAACTTGGGCTGGGGATCCACCTACTACGCTTTAATCGTGCCCTTTCTGGCCAGCGCCACGGCCACGTTTTTGTTTCGCCAGCATTTTTCCAACATTCCCCGCGAGCTGGCGGAGGCGGCCCAACTGGACGGGGCCAACCCGCTGCAATTTCTCACCCAGGTGCTGATCCCCTTGAGCTGGAACGCCATCGGGGCGCAGGCGGTGATTCACTTCGTTTACGCTTGGAATATGTACCTGTGGCCCCGCTTGATCGTGCAAGGCCGAGAGCGACAAGTGGTGCAGGTGGGGCTGCAATCCCTGCTCAATCTGGATAGCTCGGCCTCCTATGGCCCCATGATGCTGGGAGCGATCATCGCCAGTATCCCGCCGCTGCTGGTGTTCATTGTCCTGCAAAAGCCCTTCATGAGCGGGTTAGCCCTCAATCGCGACAAGTAAGCCCTTAGGTTCCCTTTCATGCCCAGAGATCTACGCCGTTTTATTGCTCTGCTGGAATCCCGTGGTCAGCTCCGCCGCATTTCGGCAGAAGTGGATCCGGATCTGGAAATTGCCGAGATTGCCGATCGCCTCTTGGCCTGCGGGGGGCCGGCGCTGCTGTTTGAGCGGGTGAAGGGATCCTCAATGCCGCTGCTCATCAACACCCTGGGCACGGTGGAGCGCATTTGCTGGGCTTTGGGAATGGAGCAGCCTCAGGATCTGGAGGAACTGGGGAAAAAGCTGGCCCTGCTTTACCAGCCGCGGCCACCGCGGAGCTTTGCCCAGGCGGTGGAGTTGGGACAGGCGCTGCTTAGCGTCTTCAAAGCGAGACCCAGCCGGGATCTGATCCCTCCCTGTCAGCAGGTGGTGCGGCGGGGAGAGGAAGTGGATCTCACCCAATTGCCCCTGTTGCGGGTCTACCCCGGCGATGCCGGACGGGTGCTGACCTTGGGCCTGATGGTCACCAAAGACCCGGAAAACGGGATCCCCAACGTGGGGGTGTACCGCCTGCAGTTGCAAAGCCGCACCACCATGACGGTGCAATGGCTGTCGGTGCGGGGGGCGACTCGGCATCTGCGCAAAGCGGCGGCCCTGGGCCAAAAGTTGGAGGTGGCGGTGGCGGTGGGGGTGGATCCGGTGGTGATTCTGGCGGCGGCCACACCCCTGCCGGTGGATCTGTCGGAGTGGCTGTTTGCCGGTCTCTACGCCGGAGAAGGGTTGCACCTGGCCCAGTGCAAAACGGTGGATCTGCAGGTGCCGGCCCATGCTGAGATCGTTTTGGAGGGCACCATCACCCCTGGGGAAGTGGCCCCCGACGGGCCTGCCGGGGATCACATCGGCTACTATGGCCCCCGCAACGAGCAGGCCCCTCTGATTCGCTTCCACTGCTTGACCCACCGCCGGGATCCCATCTATCTCACCACCTTCAGCGGCAAGCCCCCCAAAGAAAACGACATGATGGCGCTGGCCCTGAACCGCATCTACACCCCCATCCTCAGGCAGCAGGTGCCGGAGATTGTAGATTTCTTTTTGCCGATGGAGGCGCTGGGCTACAAAGCAGCCATCCTCTCCATCGACAAGGCCTACCCTGGCCAGGCGCGGCGGGCGGCTTTGGCTTTTTGGAGCGCCCTGCCCCAATTTAGCTACACCAAGTTTGTGATCGTGGTGGACAAGGATATCAATGTGCGGGATCCACGGCAGGTGCTCTGGTGTCTGTGTTCGCGGGTGGATCCGCAGCGGGATGTGTTTATTCTGGCGGACAACCCCTTTGACACCTTGGACTTTGCCACCGAAAAACGGGGTCTGGGGGGCAAGATGGGCATTGATGCCACCACCAAAATTCCCCCGGAAACCGATGCTCCCTGGCGGGAGCCCCTTGCTCCAGATCCGGAGGTGGCCCGCTTGGTGGATCGCCGCTGGGCAGAATATGGCCTGGCGGATCTCGATGGGCAGCCGGCGGATCCCCGCCTGTTTGGATACGAGCTCTAAGCCCGCAGGGCCTCAATGGGATCCAGTTGCGCCGCTTTGCGGGCCGGGAAAATGCCGAAGACCAGCCCAATCCCAGTGGAAAGGGAGAACGCCACTCCCACTGCCACCCCATCGACTTGGGTGGCCAAGGGGGTGAATACCTGCACCGCCACCAGCAGGCCACTGCTGAGAAGGATCCCGAGCACCCCCCCGGTCACGGCAATGAAAATCGCTTCGGCGGCAAACTGCTGCAAAATCTGCCGGCTATCCGCCCCAATCGCCTTGCGCAGCCCGATTTCATGGGTGCGTTCCGCAACCGAGATAAGCATCACATTCATGATCCCCACCCCTCCCACCAGCAAGGAGAGGGCCGCCGTGCCCGTCAGCAGCACCCGCAGCAGGCTCAAAATCCTGGCCGACCCATCCAGGAGCACCTTTTGGTTGCGGATGATGAAGTCATCTTCTCCCACCAATTGGTGCCGCTGGCGCAGCAGGTTGCGGATTTGGAACTCGGCAGCGGGCAGATCATCCACAGAGCGGGCCGAGACGAAAATCGCCGTCAGCTCTGTGCCGTAGGGGGAGCGTCGCCCGACCAACTGATTGGCCACCACATCCACCGGCAGAAACACTCCGGCATCGCTGTTGCCAAACACCGTCGGCTTCGAGCGCAAAGTGCCGATCACCTCGAAAGGCAAATTGTTCAGTAGGACGGTCTCCCCAATAGCAGCGGCAGGGTCCAGGCCGAACAACTGGCTGGCGGCATCGCTGCCCAGCACCACCACCGGGCGCTGTTCCTCGATATCCGAGGGCAAGAGAAAGCGGCCTGCCTCGATCTCTAAGTTCAACACCGACAAATACTCCGGCCAAGTGCCGGTGGCCTCGTAGCGGCGATCCACTCCACCTCGCACAGCGCGCACATTGGTGCCCAGGCTGGGGACGGCTGCTGACACGGCAGGCACTTCCGCAGCAATGGCTCGCACATCCTCCAAAGTGAGGGGGCGGATGTTGCCGGCATCGACCAGGCCCAAGTTGGCCGAAAAGACGATCAGCAAGTTGGTGCCCAGAGAGCGAAATTGATCCACCGCCATCTCTTGGGCAGCATAGCCAAATCCGGCAATGGCCACCACCGCCGCATTGCCGATGAGGATCCCGAGCATGCTCAGCCCGGTGCGCAGGCGATGTCGTCGCACCATTTGCCAGGCCATTTTGGCCGCCGTTGCCAGGCTCATGGCTGTTGCTCCGCTCTTTGAATCAAGGTCTCTAGGTTCACCCCAGGAGGCAGGGCAGTAAAGACCCGATCCCCTGCCTGCAGACCAGAGAGGATTTGGGTAACTCCACCCTGAGTGATGCCCGTTTCCACGCGGCGATAGACAGGTTGCCGGCTTTGGGGATCCAGCAGGAGCACGCCTTCCTGGCTTTCCTCCCGGAGGATAGCCACTGAGGGCACCGTCAGAGCCTGAGGCTGGGGATCCCCAATGAAATCCACCGAAACAGTCATGCCGGTGCGCAAAAAGTCGGCCCCAGGCTCCGGTTCAACGAAGACCCGAAAGACGGTTACCTCTCGCACCACCACCGTAGCGGGTGCAATCCGCTTCACCCGCCCCTGCACTACGCGGTCGGGGTAAGCCAGGGAGCGGATCTCCACCGGCTGGCCCACCCGCACCTGGGCAATTTGGGCTTCTGGCACTTCTGCCCGCACCTCAATTCCCTGAGCCAGCGCCAAAATGGAACTGGAAGAAGCTGCGGTGGCATCGGAAGCTGCTGTTGTGGGAGCTACAAAGGATCCCACCTCGGCAAAGCGCTGCACCACCACACCGGAAAAGGGGGCGCGGACTTCGGTGTCAGCCAACCGGGATTGCCGTTGGGCCAGCTCGGCTTGTGCCTGGGCAATTTGGGCTTGAATTTGCTGTAGGGTTTCCGGGCGGCTCCCCAGTTGCAATCGCTCCAACTCCTGTTGAGCAGCTCGCAAATCCGCTTGCGCTTGTTCCAGGCGGGCCGAGCGTTGATCCAGCTCGCTGCGGGCTACCACCCCCGCCTGCACCAGGGCCTGGATGCGCTCTAACTCCCTCTGAGCCAAGTCCACCTGCGACCGGGCAGCATCCACCCTGGCCTGGGCCGCCGCGATCACCTGGGGGCGCTCTCCGGCCTGTTGCTCCGCTAGACGGGCTTGCAGCTCTTGAATGCGGGCTTGGGCTTGCCGAATGCCACTGGCGAGATCGCCGTAGTCCATCCGGGCCAATAACTGCCCTGCCACCACTTCATCTCCCTGATCCACCAACAGTTCCGCCAGGCGACCCGACTCGCGAGGGCTGACATTCACCTGGCGGAGCGGCTGCACCTGGCCGCTCACCCGCAGGCGTTGGGTCAGATCCACCACTTGAACCGGTACCGTCAATCTTTCCAGCCGTTCTGCCCTCTGCTGCTGCAGCTGACGCTGGATCAGGAGACCGCTGCCCCCTAGGCCGGCCAACAGCAAGCCCAGGAGCATCCAGCCGAAGGGAAATCTCTGGCGGCGGGGTTTGCTTTGCGGCAGAGGCTGCTCTGCAAGCTTGGGAGTAGACAGGGATCCCGTCTTGGGCTCATCGGTGTGCAGGATCACAAAAGTCTCCCGTTTGTAACAAAAGCTTTATCTTTGTCTAGCCTATTGGAAAAATGGGGGAAGCGTAAACACAGTCTCCCACCTCTTGAGCTCTATGTCGGCCAGCTCTGTACAAAAAACAGCGACGATTGCTACGATGGTTAACTGCCGGTAGCGCGGGAAGGCCATGAACGTTCGCATCAACGCTGAGGAGATCATCCGCTCCATTGAAGCTGCCCAGATGAAGCCGGATCTGCCGGAGATTCGGGTTGGGGATCAGGTACGGGTGGGAGTTCGCATCCAAGAGGGGGGCAAGGAGCGGGTACAAGCCTTTGAGGGCACGGTCATTGCCATGCGCCACTCCGGTATCAACCGCACCATTACGGTGCGCAAGGTTTTCCAAGGGATCGGTGTGGAGCGGGTTTTCCTCATTCACTCCCCGCGCATCGAGTCGATTCAGGTGCTGCGGCGGGGTAAAGTGCGCCGGGCCAAGCTGTTCTATTTGCGGGATCGGGTGGGCAAAGCCACTCGCATCAAGGCTAAGGCAGAGAGCCCAGATAGTTGAGGAACAGCTCCTCTGAAAATTAGGTGTACCTGCTACACTGGGTAAGCGGGTGTAACCTTTGGCCAATGCGTCCTTAGTTCAGTTGGTAGAACGTCGGTCTCCAAAACCGGATGTCGGGGGTTCGAGTCCTCCAGGGCGCGCTAACCATCAGACCCCCTGCGGCGATGGCTTCAGGTGGGGACACCCCATCCAAGGTGGTTTTTGCAGCCATGAAGTCCGTCAGTGTACCCAACCTACTCCCTGCGCTGCTGCTGGGGCTGCTGTTTTGGCTAGGGATCCCTGTCTGGCCTGGATTGGGTGTTGTGGCAACGGCGGCGAGCCACAAGGTGGATCGCCAGATCGATCGACTGTTTGAGGAAGCCTTTGCTGCAACTCGGAGGGGAGATTTTGCCCGGGCGGAAGCCC
This sequence comes from Synechococcus sp. R55.8, assembly GCF_047461895.1. Classification (NCBI taxonomy): domain Bacteria; kingdom Bacillati; phylum Cyanobacteriota; class Cyanophyceae; order Synechococcales; family Synechococcaceae; genus Synechococcus; species Synechococcus sp. R55.8. The sequence continues at coordinate 37,057 of NZ_JANSIB010000003.1, forward strand.
TGTGGACTCAACTGTTGCAGATCCAGCCTGATAATCCAGCCCTGTGGAGCAACCGGGGCAATGCCCGTGTCAGCCAGCACCAACTGCAGGCAGCTCTGGAGGATTACGCTGAGGCCATTCGTTTGGCCCCTGAGGCACCGGATCCCTATCTAAATCGAGGAACTGCTCTGGAGGGGCTGGGGCGGTGGCAGGAAGCAATTGCCGATTATGAGCGGGTGTTGCAGTTGGATCCCAACGATGCGGCGGCCTACAACAACCGTGGCAATGCGGAAGCAGGGCTGGGCCAATGGCAACAGGCCTTGGCTGACTACCGCCGCGCTACAGAACTGGCTCCCGACTACGCCTTCGCTCAGGCCAACTATGCTCTGAGCCTCTACCAGGTGGGCGAAACAGAAGCTGCTCTGCGCTTGATGCGGGCTCTGGTGCGCAAGTACCCGAAGTTTCCAGATATGCGGGCTGCTCTCAGCGCCATTCTTTGGGCGCAGGGTCGCCAGGGAGAGGCTGAAAGTCACTGGGTGGCTGTGCAAGGGCTGGATCCCCGCTACGCCGACCTGGAATGGGTGAAAACCGTCCGCCGTTGGCCACCGGCAATGGTGGCAGCTCTGGAGCGTTTCCTTTCTCTCAAGTAGTGAGGCTTACGATTGCGGCGGAGGCACTCTGGGTCTTGACTCTGCGCATTGACGAAACGGTTGCTGGGGATCCCCGCAGCCAGAGTCTCAGGTTACATCCTGTCTGGGGGGATGGAGATTGCTAGATTGGGATCAAGCCGAGGGCGGATTCCAGCAGCAGGCTTAACCCAGAGCCAAGAGAGCGCAGAGGGATCCCAAAGGCTTTCAGCGAGCTGTGAAAAAAACTGTGTAAGGGATTGCTTCCTGCGACACCTTTTCGCCTTCTTCTTCGTCTGTTTCAGTCCTATCGCGGCGCGTGGTATCAACGTGAGTGCAATGGCTTGTTTCTCTCGCTCTTCTTCCTTCTTCCCTGATGGAAGAGGGAGGCTGCGAAATCACTGGAGCTGGGCAGGGCTGTTGCTCATGGTTCTGCAGCTTGGGCAACCCGCCGTGGCTCAGACGGAAACCCGAGTTTGGAGCGGAACCGGCCAAATTTTGAGCGGCCAGGGGCAGGGGGCGACGGTGCAATTGATCTTGGAAACGGGTGGCGGGCGTATCTGGAGCCAATCGGGGCCGGCTTTGGATGCACCCTTTTCCGGCGGCCATATTTCGGTAACCAGCGGTGATGGCACCTGGCAAATCCAATCGCAAGGGGATCAGTTGTTGGTTACCTTTTACCGCGGCGAGCAGATCATCCGCTGGCAACTGCGGCCCATGGGCGAGATCCCCAGCTCTTCCCCTTCTACGCCATCCAGCTCCCTGAGCAGTGACTCCGCCCAGCCCGTAGCGCTGCCCGTCCAAGAGCTGGTGATTCCAGTACTGAAGAATTTGCCCGGCAACCCCTGAGGGATCCCTGCCCCGCCGGTTCTCGACCCATGAAACCTGGTGCGTTGGCCGCTGGGGCTATCAAACCTGTGGCCACTGGAATGGGCTGGGATGATTTTGGGGGCGGTGGGCCTGGGGATCCTATCCCATCGGCAGTTAGCCCGCCTGTTGTTTAGCTGAGCAGCGGGACACAGGGCAGGGGCAGTTGAGCCGCTGCCGCCGCATCCAGCAACCACAGCAGCCGTCCTCTGGGGTTTACGCGCTGGCAGGGTAGGTGGGCCTCGGTGGTCAGCGCCTCTTTCACGATGGGGGCTTTGTTCGCTCCGGTTACCAGGAACACCACCTGGGCTGCCTGATTGAGGACGGGATAGGTCAAGGTTAGACGCGGCTCCTGCCCTTTTTGCCCCACCGTCACCCAGCGGTGCTGCACCTGCAGAGCGGCGGTGTCGGGAAATAGAGAAGCTGTGTGGCCGTCTTCCCCCACTCCCAGCCATACCAGGTCGAGAGAAGGGCACTCTGCACCGAAAATCTGCCGCAGGGTCGCCTCGTATTCGGCAGCATCGCGAAGGGGATCCCCCGCTTGGGTGGGCATAGGGAAAACTTGAGCCGCCGGGATCCCGATCTGCTCCAGCAAGGTTTCTCGTACCATGCGGTAGTTGCTTTCAGGGTGATCCGGGGGAACATAGCGCTCATCCCCCCAGAACAGCCAGGTTTGTTGCCAAGGGATCCCTGGGGTTTGGGCCAGGGCAGCATACAGCTTCTTGGGGGTGCTTCCCCCGGCCAAGACCACCGTAAAGCGTCCCCGCTCGCGAATGGCAGCGGCTGACCGAGCTTGCCAAATCTCGATGGCCCGTTGGATCAGGACGGATCCCTCTGGAAAGATCTCCAACTGGAATCCCTGCATACACCGAAGCCCTACTGCCGACCTATGCTGGGTCAGCCGACCTGCACCAACACTTTACCGAAGGGATCCCCTAAGCGGGGCAAACACTAGGAAGCCACCGCCAGCTCTTTGGCTTCTGCCCGAATTTGCTCGTAAAGGGCGCGCAGCTTCAGGCCCACGATGACCTGAATCAGACCAGAGCCATTGCGGGATCCCGGGTATTCCGGGTGCTTGCGCAACAGTTCCGTCAGCTCGCCATAGTAGCGGGTGGACAAGTTGCTCAGGTGGTTCTCGATGTAGATGACCTCTTCCAGCTTGTCGAAGGTGCCGTCGATCTCCAGAATCGAAACCGGGTGCTCGAAGTAGGTGGAAGGGCCATAGTGGAGGCGGATCCCCGGGTAGGAACAGGTCAGCTTTTTGCCGCAGGGGATCCAATCAATGGTGGAGCCTTCGTCAAAGAGATAAACATGGTCGAAGTACTTCACCCCTTCCCGCTGGATCAGCCGCACCCGCAGTACTTTGTGCTCTGGATCCAGCTCCGGCAACAACTGGGTGGGCAAAACCTCAATGACGGCATCGGCGTACTGCTTCTGCACATCGACATAGGCTTCAAAGTCCGGGCGGCGAGCCTCGATTGAGCGCAACACATCTTCGTAGGTGTGGCCCCGCTCCGCCATGTCCCGCTTCACTTTCCAAGCAATCTTGATCTCCGGCGCCAGATCCAAGTACACCTTGAAGTCCAGCAGCTGGCGCACCCGCTCGTCATACATGGGATGCAGCCCCTCTAGGACGATGATGCGGTTGGGCTCCACCAGCTCCGGCGGGTCAATCATCCCCGTCTCGTGGTTGTAGATGGGCTTCATCACGCTTTGGCCGTTCTTGAGCGCCTTGGCCTGCTCGTACATCAGGTCGAAGTTGTTGGCGCGGGGATCCAGCGCCGTGATGCCCTTCTCTTTGCGCTGGTAGCGATCCAAGGAGTGATAGTCATCCAGACAGATGGTGGTAATCAGATCCCGGCCAAATAGATCCCCCAGCCGGCGTAAAAAGGTGGACTTGCCACAGCCAGAATCTCCGGCGACACCAATCATCACAACACGATCAGGACTGCTTGCCATGGGAACTCCTTGGGGACGGGCAGGGCAAAACTGAGAAAAAGGCTCTAGAAAGTTACCAACTGTTACGGTCTTGCATGATACCAAATAAAGCCGTTACATCACAAGCCGCTGGCAGGCCAGAGAGGTGGGCACCCTAAGCAACAATTTAACAAAAAATCCATATTTTTGGCCGATGAGCTTGGCCGGGATTATTTTTCCGGGGTTGCCGCTCTCAGGACGGCCTGGGGGGCTGGCGAAGGTCGTCTGCTTCTCCTCTGACAAGTTCCATTTGAGCAGCCGGGCTGCTGTGGTGTTTGCTATTTTGCTATATGTAAACTCATTTCCTCCCAGAGCCAGGAGCAGATCGCAGGTATGGTTGCCAGCGCAGAAAAGCGAGAGGTTGTCGTCAATCTGTATCGTCCCAACGCACCGTTGATCGGCCACTGCGTGGAGACCTACTCCATTGTCGGCGAAGGGGCACCCGGACTGACCAAGCACATTGTGCTCAGCTTGCCGGATCCCAACTACCGCTACCTAGAAGGGCAAAGCGTTGGCATTATCCCTCCTGGCGAAGATGCCAAGGGCAAGCCCCACAAGCCCCGCCTCTACTCGATTGCTTCCACCCGCTTTGGCGATGATGGCGAGGGGCGCACCGTCTCTTTGAGCGTGAAGCGGGCCGAATATGTCGATAGAGAGACAGGCCAGCCGGGGGTGGGGGTCTGCTCCGGCTTCCTCACCGATTTGAAGGCGGGCGATGAGGTGATGATTACGGGGCCATCGGGGAAAACCTTCCTACTGCCCGAAGATGAGAACGCCAACCTGATTTTGATCGCCACCGGCACCGGCATTGCTCCTTTTCGCGCTTTCATCAAGCACCTGTTTGAGGAGGATCCCAACTATCAGGGCAAGATCTGGCTGTTCTTTGGGGTGCCCACCACCTCCACCTTGCTTTACCACGGGGATCTGGAGGCTTGGAAAGCCCAGTACGGGGATCGCTTCCGCGTCGATTACGCCATCAGCCGCGAGCAACAGACCCCCGATGGCAAGAAAATGTACGTGCAAAACCGCATGGCCGAGTACGGCGCCGAGCTGTGGGAGATGCTGCAACAGCCCAACACCTACACCTACATCTGCGGCCTCAAGGGGATGGAGGACGGGATCAACAACGTCATGGGGCCTTTGGCGGAACAAGCCGGTCAGGATTGGAGCAAGTTCCAGAAGGAACTGAAGAAAGCAGACAGGTGGCACGAAGAAACCTACTGATCCCTGCTTGTCGGGTTTTCAGAGCCAAAGGGATCCCGCTCCTCTGCAAGGTGCCGGATGAGGCTATCCGTACCGTGTGGTCGATGGGCAATAGTTTGTGGCACAGGCTGGGCAGCTAGGGGACAAGAATGTGGTGCAGGAGCTCCTTTCCCGAAGTGCTTCGTGAAACTCGTGACCAGAGCCTTGCCCGAGAGCTGTGCTCCGCCGGCGCGATTGGCGTGGGGAGTATGTCAAAATGCTTCTATCTCCCAGCGTGAGCGCTTTTTTCC
>NZ_JANSIB010000003.1:42098-44875 GCF_047461895.1 Synechococcus sp. R55.8
TGGCGTGGGGAGTATGTCAAAATGCTTCTATCTCCCAGCGTGAGCGCTTTTTTCCCAGGAGCATCGAACCGTGGACGCGCGCTACAATCCCCAGGCCATCGAGAGCAAGTGGCAAGCCCACTGGCGTGAAATCGGGCTGGATCGCACCCCAGAGCTGAAGGACGGGAGCCGCAAATTCTATGCTCTGTCCATGTTCCCCTATCCCAGCGGCAACCTGCACATGGGGCATGTGCGCAATTACACCATCACCGATGTGATTGCCCGCCACAAACGAATGCAGGGATACGCGGTGTTGCACCCGATGGGCTGGGATGCCTTTGGCCTGCCGGCGGAGAATGCCGCCATCGACCGGGGGATCCCGCCGGCCAAGTGGACCTACCAAAACATTGCCCAGATGCGGGAGCAACTGCAGCGGCTGGGGCTCTCCTACGACTGGGAGCGGGAGATCACCACCTGCGCCCCCGACTACTACAAGTGGACGCAGTGGCTCTTCCTGCAATTTTTCAAGGCCGGCCTGGCCTACCAGAAGGAAGCGCCAGTGAACTGGGATCCGGTGGATCAGACGGTGCTGGCCAACGAGCAGGTGGATGCGGAGGGGCGTTCCTGGAGATCCGGCGCCCTGGTGGAAAAGCGCATGCTCAAGCAGTGGTTTTTCAAAATCACCGCCTATGCCGACCAACTGCTGGCGGATCTGGAAAAGCTCTCCGGCTGGCCGGAGCGGGTGCGCACCATGCAGGAGAACTGGATTGGCCAATCGGTGGGGGCCAAGGTGATTTTCAAAACCGAGGCAGGGGACGAGCTGGCAGTGTTCACCACCCGGCCCGATACCCTCTGGGGGGCCACCTTCATGGTGATGTCGCCGGAGCACCCCTTGGTGGACAAGCTCACCACTGCCGAGCAACTGCAGGCCGTCAGAGCCTATCAAGCCCAGGCCGCTGCCCGCAGCGAGATCGAGCGCAGCGCTGAAGACCGAGAAAAGACAGGGGTTTGGACGGGATCCTACGCCATCAACCCCGTTAACCAAGAGCGGATCCCCATCTGGATTGCCGACTATGTGTTGATGGGCTACGGTACGGGGGCCATCATGGCCGTGCCCGCCCACGACCAGCGGGATTTCGAGTTTGCCCGCAAGTTCGGCCTGCCCATCAAGCGGGTGGTGCAGCCGCCGGAGGGTTCCTTATCCTCGACGGATCGCGCCAGCGGGACGGAGTCCTCAGAACTGCAGGCGGCCTGGACGGGGGAAGGGGTGATGATCAACTCTGGCCCCCTAGACGGGATCCCGGTGGGCAAAGGCCCAGGGCAAAGCGTGGAAAGAGCCATCGCCTGGCTGGAAGCCCAGGGGCTGGGGGAAAAGCAGATCAACTACCGCCTGCGGGATTGGCTGATCTCGCGGCAGCGCTACTGGGGTTGTCCCATCCCGGTGATCCATTGTCCCCACTGTGGCATTGTGCCGGTGCCGGAGAAGGATCTGCCGGTGCTCTTGCCGGAGGATGTGGAGCTGACGGGGCGAGGGGGATCCCCGTTGGCCCAGCTGGAGAACTGGGTGAAGGTGAAATGCCCCACCTGTGGCACGGAAGCCCGCCGAGAAACCGATACCATGGACACCTTCATCTGCTCGTCGTGGTACTTCCTGCGCTTTAGCGATGCCCGCAACGACCGAGAGATCTTCCGCAAAGACCAGGTGAACGCCTGGCTGCCGGTGGATCAGTACGTGGGCGGCATCGAGCACGCCATCCTGCACCTGCTCTATTCCCGCTTTTTTACCAAGGTGTTGCGGGATCGGGGGCTGCTGGATTTTGACGAGCCGTTCTCGCGTCTGCTCACCCAGGGGATGGTGCAAGGGCGCACTTACTACAACCCCAACAAGTCCGGCAAGGATCGCTGGATCCCGGCAGCTCTGGTGCAGGATCCCAACGACCCGCGGGATCCGGAAACGGGCGAGCCCCTGCAAGTTATCTACGCTACCATGTCCAAGTCCAAGGGCAACGGCGTGGATCCTGAGGAGGTGCTGGCCCACTACGGGGCAGATACGGCCCGCATGTTTATCTTGTTCAAGGCCCCGCCGGAGAAGGATCTGGAGTGGGACGATGCCGACGTGGAAGGGCAATTTCGCTTTCTCAACCGCGTCTGGCGGCAGGTGTACGAGTTTGTCGTTCGCGGTGGCGGGACGGAGTCCTGGCGGGGCAGGGTCTCAGAGCTGTTGCCGGCCAAGGTCGAGGTGGGATCCCTGACCAAGGCGGAAAAAGATCTGCGCCGGGCCATCCACACCGCCATCAAGGAAGTCAGCGAAGATCTGGAAAACGATTATCAATTCAACACCGCCATTGCCGAGCTGATGAAGCTGAGCAATGCTCTGGGGGAGGCCGGGATCCCGGATTCGCCGGTTTATGCAGAGGGGATCCGCACGCTGGTGTTGCTGATGGCGCCTTTTGCCCCCCATATTGCGGAGGAGCTGTGGCAGGCGCTGGGGGGCGCAGACTCGGTGCATCGGCAGTCTTGGCCCAGCTATGACCCGGCAGCGCTGGTGGCCGACACGGTGACCATTGTGATTCAGGTGAACGGCAAATTGCGCGGCTCGTTTGAGGCCCCTGCCGAGGTAACGCCGGAGGAGCAGGAACAGTTGGCCCTTCGGTCAGAAGCAGCGCAGAAATACCTGGAGGGGGCAACACCCAAAAAAGTGGTGGTGGTGCCGAAAAAGCTGGTTAACTTTGTCCTCTAACGGCGGGCCTGGCCAAAATGTTCCGCACTGCTGACACGAACGGGATCGGGGCTTTCAC